>NZ_JQJK01000015.1:220940-260578 GCF_000745485.1 Methanobacterium veterum | reverse complement strand
TTGCTCTCACAACCCGTACAGATCAAAGGCTTGGTGGGCCATTACCCCACCAACTACCTAATCTGCCGCAGATCCATCCTTAGGCGCCTGAACATTTAAAAAGAAGACCATTCCAGGAACTCCTAACTATCCGGTATTATCCCCAGTTTCCCAGGGTTATCCCAGTCCTAAGGGTAGATTATCCACGTGTTACTGAGCCGTTCGCCACGAATCCCGAAAGATTCGTTCGACTTGCATGGCTTAATCGAACCCCAAAAGCAGTGGCCTCCGCCAGGATCAAACGGATTTACACGTTCAAATCACAAACGAAGAATTTGCATTTCGGAAGTAAACAATAAATTTTAAGTAAAAACTTAAAAAAAACCTTTATCAACTTAAATTGAAAAGGGGGTACATTTCTAGTAGCAACCAAAAATCACCACAAATCTACCAAACCAACATCAAACTCAAACAATCTTACAATTTCTTGCAACAAGTTTTTGAGTCCTCATATGATATAACTACAGTCGGAAAAACCAGTCTTCACAGAGTGATATTATCACACTCCAACCGACGCCTTAAACCATAGTAACTTTATAAGCGTCACGGCCGAAAATTTCTTTTCAAACCAACGCATACTATACGCGCAAACTGTAGATTAACAAACTTTTTAGAATTTATTGCACAAAATTGAATTTCAAACTATCAAGACAGCCAAAATTTAAGGTAAAAAAGAGAACAATTAAATCGAATTCCTAAATTTTTATACACTTCAATACTGCAGAATCCTGATATATAAAAATAAGAATTAAACTATAACTAGTGCGAGTGCGTCGCCTACTGCGAGGTCAATGATAGAGCATCTGGCAATGTTGAATATATCCTTTGGTTTGTGCATAAATCAAGTATACTTTAAGATAATGAGATTTATAGAAAGCTAAACTACAGAAAAACTGGCAAATTTAAAAATTTAAGATCAATAATATTAACAGGAAACTACGAAGCTTGTTAATGTATTCTTCTGATTCCTTTCACTTTATCAAAATCAGAATCAAATGAAACAATAGTATCTGCCCCAACAAGCTGCATAATTTCTAAGGAAACAACATCTGCAAAAGAAAGGCTACCGTTATATTGAAGGAAAGTTTCCATAGCCTTGAAACTTAGATCCTTATCCACATAAACCACTTCATGATTATCAATTATATAATTGTAAAGCAGTGCACCTTTTTTACCCCCACCTAAACTTCCAGCTAGAGTTACGGCCTCTGAAAGTGCTAAAACAGATGTTATTTTTTTATTTCCCTTTATTTCTGGAAAAATTTCAGGAACTCGATTATGCCACTGATCCCTTTTAATAATAGATGCAATGAAAAAAGAAGAATCGATGAATATCAATTTTTTTCTCCCCTTTGAACCTTCTTTTTAAGCTCAACAGCATCAGTTTCAGGCCCATCGATCATGCCAAGTATATCTTCAAAGGACACTTTCTTACGGAACCTTATTTCTGCACCCTTTTTTGTTGGTTTCCATTCCAGAACATCCCCAGGGCCCACATCAAATTTTTTCCTTATTTCAGATGGAACCACTGTCTGGAAACCCTTTGAAATTTTAGTTTCACTAGTCATGATATCACCACTATTTAAGTTTTCAAAGTACACAGTGTACTTAATGAATATATAGCATTCAAAGTATTTATGATTTTCAAAGTATTTTTGGAATATATGAAATTAGTATAATCAAATTAACATGGTGAAAAAAAGTTAGATATTATACATTTATGATACAGTACCACATCGCATACTCAATGAAAAGTGAAGTTAGAAATTTTAAAAGATGATTAATTGAAGTTTTTTCTGAATTTAAGTAAATAATCAGCGCAGCCAATTTCCGCTTAAAACAAATCTAGTTATGGTTCTATAATAGAACATATGGTACTAAAATTAGAACAGTTTAAACCTGTAACACCTGGCAACCTATACAGGTCATTTAAATTACCCTGTTAATATACGGCAGCTCTTTCTGGGAATTCATCCTCCAGAATTATGCCTTCACTTAAAGCCTTCGAAATCTATGATTTCGAGGCCACAACCACTCCGTGTTTGAGGGCTTCTTTTACTATCCCAATTTCATGTTTTTTCTTTTCGAATTCTTCAGGAGTATAAGGCAGGATGTCCACATCTTGATTGATAGTCCAAAATAAAAGAACCTGTTCAATTCTTTTAAGGAAATGTACACCCTCAAATTTTTCACTTACAATGATAAAATCGTAGTCGCTTTCTTTAAGGTATTCATTTCTAGCCCTGCTGCCAAATAGAAGGATTAAATTCGGGCTAAAGTTAATTTTTAAGTTATGCAAAAAATCGTTTAGTTCTTTAACTCCTTCTTGACCCATTTTACCACGCCTTCTGCAATTTTTAACCGTTCTTTCGCTATTTCATCATCATAGAGTTCATAAGGAATCTCATTTACAGCATCAGGGTAGAGGGTTATAACAAAATCCGGGCTTAATTTCCGAAGTCCGCTAAAAAATTCATCTGGAATTTTAACACTTTTTCCCAAAAAAAGCAGCGAATGAGTTGGACCTGGAGATTCTTTAACTGTATGAATATAAATTGCCTTCAGCGCCTTTTCAGTGGCCTGCTGAGATAAAAATGCCACCACATAATATTCTTTTATTTCAAAATTTTTAGAAGCACTTTCCAGGTCTTTCAGGGCCTGTTTCCACCAGGTTAGAAACTTCTTCTCTCATTTTAAACCTCTAATATTATTTAGGGCATCAAAGTATTAAAGTTTATGACACTTATTTCAATGTAATTGATCCTGCTAGACTCATGATACATGAAAATGGAACACTTCATGGTGCAAAAAATAGAATTGGTATGTCCAAACAGGTATTCCCTTCCACCGCTCAAAAAATTCTATGAATTTTTTGGCACCCAAAACACAAAGTTTTTGAGGGCTTTTTTCAAAAAAAGGTGGATCAAAAAATGCAGAAAATCAAAGATTTTTCTGCCACGACCCAAAAAACTTTGATTTTTGTCTGCTTCACTCCTTTGTGAAAAGCCAGCCACTATCCAATAATTTAAACCATTCAATAAGTCCAAATCGGTATTTCCTTCCATTTAGCCTGGAATCTTTTCAGTGTCTTCGTGATTTCAGGATAATTTTTTCTATCGAGGATTAAAACACTTTTACCAATCTTTTCAGCACGGATATCTTCAGCTATACCTTTATAAAGCCTGGTTTCCTTCTTATTATCTTTCATATATGTGGATTTTCCCCCATACAATGCCCTATTCAATTTACTTCTTGCATTTTGATCCAGTTTAGAAGTATCATATGCAATTATCATTTTAGATTTCAAATCCATATCTTCCAGAGAAACTGCTACCGGTCTGCCGTAAAGCAGGATACCTTCACCAGATAAAGCTCCCACTAATGTTGGCTCTTCCTTTAATTCATCAATATTTAAGTGAATTAACTGGAATTCTTCAGGTTTTATACTGTTAATTTTTCTTACTATCTCTTCTTTTTTTTTAGAATAAATTACAGCAATATCAACATCAGAATCTGCTGTCGATTCACCCCTTGCAACTGAACCAAAGAGGATTATTGAGAGAACTCCCTCAAAACCATTTATTTTGCTAGAAAAATCCACAGCTTTCTTAAACATTTAGAATTTCCCCACAAAATTCTTTAATCTGCAAATATATTGATTTAGCTAGTTTAGCTGTATTTCCGTTTTTTCCAGTGCCATATACTTGACTAGGCCTCATCTCTTCCAATTCTCTAAAAAGTTCAGATATTTTAATGCTGTTTTCATCAAAATATTCTTCCCTTTTAAGAACACCTGAAAGTTTGTTATGTTTTATATCCTTATCTGACCTGAGTCTTCCAGTATAATGCAGAGCTGCATTTATATAATGTGAAGATATTAACATACACAATTCTACAATAGTTTCATGGCATTCACAATCTTCGATTGTGGTGTCCCAAAAATCTATGATTTTTGAGGATCTTCAGCATTTTCCAGTTTAGAAAGAGTACCCTCAAGACTATTGATTTTCTCAAAGTGATTCTCAATTCTCATTATTTATTAATAAAACAGGAAGAGTATATAAAGGTAACTGTTATATCAATAAAACAGGAAATGCTCATGAAGCGATCTGTTTTATTAATAAAACAAGATATAAAAATTTAGAAAAAACTTAAATTAGTTCTGTAATTTCCCAAAATCAGGCGCAATAGCGTATTTAGTATAGTACATAAAAAAAGGAGTGAAAAAAGGGTTCACCTGAACCTTTTAAGTAAGCTGTCAGCCTCTTTCAGGAGACCTTTACCGGCAGTTGTGGCTTCTTTAATGAGCTTATCTACCTCATCTTCAGGTTTATTTTTCTGTGAAACTTTTGGCCTAATTGGTGTTCCGCATTCTTTGCAGAATTTAGTACCGGCTGGAAACTTTTTACGGCATTTAGGGCAAACAGCCTCTTCTGGAGCTTTTTCAATTTTAGGTTTAGCCCTTGGCTCGGCCTCGACCTTGGTACCGCACTCCATGCAAAACTTAGTGCCTTCAGGCAGTTCTGCAGAACAGTTCGGGCATTTCAGCACTTCCGGCCCCATTTTACCACCGCACTGCGTACAAAACTTAACATTTTCTGCAACTTGAGCGCCGCAGTTTGAACATTCTTTTGTCACTATACAACCTCCACAGTGTAAAAATTGATATTCAAATTAAATGATTATTTGAATAGTGGTTTAATAAGTACTTAGTATTATGGTTTATGGACTTTATATAGATATAAACATTAATGCATTGAATATTTATCCTATGCACATCATGGGAAGGATAAGATTGAAGTTGTTAATGCGAAGTTGAATAATAAAGAATAATTACTAAATATTCTTCTTAATTTTTATATAAGTAAATTATAATTTAAAATGTGGTAAAAATGGATGAATTAGAGAATCTTGATGAGATAGAATTTGAAAAAACAGATGATGAAAATATAGAAGATGATATTGAACCCTTAAGAAGAAAAATTTATACAAAAGAAAAAGATCCTGAGATAGATTCTCTTTATAAAAGGTATAAAAAAGGTAAATTAATTCTCCAACCTGACTTTCAACGTCATTTTATTTGGAATAAATCTAATGCCAGCAGATTAATAGAATCGGCGATTTTAGGTATTCCATTACCTATAATTTATTTATCTGAAGAAGAAAACAACGAAAACTATGTAATAGATGGCCAACAGCGCCTGACATCATTCTTTTCATTTATTGATGGGGAATTTAAAGAATCAAAAGATAAAACATCTGATTTTAAATTGAACGGTCTTAAAGTGCTTAAAGAACTCAATGGAAAGCGATTTTCAGATTTAGACGAAGATATACAAGACAAAATCATTTCATATTCCGTAAGAACTATAATCTTTAATAAAGAATCAGATAAAAACTTAAAATTTGAAATATTTGAGAGACTGAATACTGGCGCTATTTCTTTAAATGATCAAGAACTTAGAAACTGCATTTATAGAGGGCCTTATAATATCCTTTTAAAAGAACTTTCGGAAAACAAAAATTTCAGAGAAATATTAGGAATTAAAAATCCCGAAAGACGAATGAGAGATATTGAACTGGTTTTAAGGTTTGCAGCATTTTATCATGCCACATATCTCAATTACAAACCTCCTGCAAAACAATTTTTGAATAGAGAAATGGAAATATATCAAAATATTTCGGATGAAGAATCCATAAAATTAAAAAATGCTTTTAAAAACTCAGTCGGCATAATAAGATCCTTATTTGGAGATCAAGCATTCAGAAGATTCCGTAGAGGAGATGAAAAAGATCCTAACGGAAATTGGGAAAGTAGACAGTTTAATAAATCATTATACGAAGTTTTAATGTTTACATTTGCAAATGCTGATAAAAATAAAGTTTATAAAAATTTGGATTTAATAAGAGAAGCCTGGATAGATTTAATGACGAATGATCAAGAATTTATAGATTCTATTGAAATATCTACTAACACGATTAAAGCTGTTAGAACACGTTTTGACAAATGGAGGAATGTTTTAGAGAATATAATAGATATTGAAGCCAAAAAACCAAGATGTTTCTCCCATGAACTCAAAAAAGAACGTTTTGATGCTAATTCAACTTGTGAAATATGTGGACAACGCATAATAGATATAGATGATGCTGCATTAGACCATATTGAACAATATTGGCAAGGAGGTGAAACAGTACCTGAAAATGCCAGATTAACACATAGATATTGCAATTGGTCCCGGTCAAGAAACGAATAACTATTCTTTACTTTCCATCCCTTTAAAAGGCAAGTCTTTCTCATTAAAGAAAAATTTTAATTAATTGAAAACTATAGTTAATCTTTATAATTTTATATTAATGATCAATATAACTTTGAACTTAGAATAATTTTTATTAGTTTTTGACCATTAAATACGTTCAATACCCAAAATAGCCTTTGTTAGTTCAGTTATTTAAATAAAAAAATAATGTAAATAAACTTTTACCTAAAAAGTTTATTATCCAATTTTCCTAAATCTTTTAGTTGTTACTGTTCCACATTTAGTGCATTTATAATCCTGATAAATATATAAACGATCAGAAACTGACTTATCAGTTTCTTCAGCCATATTACCACATTTAGGACATTTAATGTCACAAGGTATTCCAGAATAAGTCTTATTCATTGTATAACCGCCTATTTTTTATATTTGAATTAATAAGAAACCAATAATCCATTAAATCATCTTCTTTTTGTTTGTAATCAGTGAATTTGTCTGAAATTATCTTCCAAAAGTTTTTATTATGTTTTCTTTCTATAAGATGCACCATTTCATGATAAACTACATATTCAATTAGATCATAAGGCAGATATTTAAGGAGTTTGTTTAGGGTAAGAGTTTTCTTGTTACTGCAACTTCCCCATTTAGAATTCATATTGCGAAAGCGTACGCTGCTTGGCATTGCTCCCAATTTAGTTGCATCTTTTTTAACGTATAAAGATACAAGCTCTCTTAATTTTTCTTCTGTTCGCTGATGATTAAGCTTTTTTTTATTTGCCCTTTCCTTTGACTCTTTAATTAATGAAAATTTATTGTATATCCACTCTTGATGTTCTTCTATCAATTTTTGAGGCTGTTTATATTTTTTTGGTACTATTAAAATCAAATTACCTGTTTTTAATTCCAAACGAGGATATTTAATATCACGACGTACAACCTGGTAATCGCCTTCCAAATCCTTAATTTTGAACCTATTCGGCATATTTCTCAACTTTTTCCATTATCTGCTTGTTTAGTTCCTCAAGATCATTCATATTCATGTTAAACTTTTTATAATATTTTTTACGAATGAATCTACGTATATTCCCCTCTATTTTTTTGTATACGGCTCTCTGTTCAACCCAACCATCAAATGCATCTTCTCCAATAATTGAATCAATGTCTTCGACATCCTGGATTAACTCTTTATTTTTTCCAAATTTATTTTCCAGAACTGATAGCATCGAATACTCTAAATCAGATAAATCGAGCTTTTCCTGTCTTTTAAAGCTTGTTTGAATTTGCTTAAATATTTCAGCGCCCTCCTGATAAAGTTTGTTATAATCTTTTCCCCTTGTTTTCCACATTTCCCGTAAACGTTCAACTTTATCAGCTACAGATTCATATACTGGATTATTTTCCTTATTAACTAATACAAACTTATTTAAAGCAAAAACAATATTCGCAGCTCTTTCCTCATCACTATCAGTACTTTGATTAAGATTTTCTAGGTAACATTCATCAAATTCAATCTCAGGTAAATTTTTCTCAAATTCTTCAAATTCTGTAGCCTTATGGAGAAATTTAATTGTTTTTTCATAGTATTTACGCACGGTTTCATCCATAGATGGATCGCGAGTTACCATTTTCATGTAATAACTATAAATTGCAGATATCCATTTGAATTCATTTCTTCTATCCAATACAATGGCATCGGTGCCCAGGAACTCAAATAAACGCCTTAAATTACGATAGTTTTCTATGAAAATATCGCTATTCTCGTCATCTGTGGTTAGAATTTCTATAGCATTAAGAAGGATTTCTCTATCATATTGATTCTTTGGTATTCCTTTAAAAATTGCCAGAGTTTCATCCATTAATTTATTAAAGTCATTTTTCATGGATTCAATATCATACAAGGTTTCTTGTATTTCATCTGTACCATAAATTTCTAAAGCATGCTTAAGTTCGGTATCAATCATTCCAACATAATCTACAATGTAACCTGCTTCTTTTACATCTTTGTAAGGTCTGTTAGTTCTTGCAACCGCCTGGAGCAACATATGTTCTTTAATTGGTTTATCCAGATACATTGTCTGTAATATTGGAGCGTCAAATCCTGTAAGAAGCATATCAGTTACTATTAGTATTTTTGGAAGACTATCTTCTTCTTTGAAGTTCTCAATAACTTCTTTTTTAATATCTTCTGTATTCTTACGATTGTATTTGGTCTTTAACTCTTCTTCATATTCTTTTATTATTTGATTAGCTTGTGGATCTTTTATTTTATGATACGTCATAATCACTTCAGAATATTCTGGAGGTAAGAATTTGTCCAAAGCTCGTTTATATTGTACACATGCTGATCTAGTGGCTGCAACGACCATTGCCTTAAACTTACCATCCAAATTTTCTTTAAAATTATCAGCAATATCTTTTGCTACCTTTTCTATCCTTTTTGGATTTTCTAGGAACACATTGATGGCATTGAGCTTACTTTTAACCCTAATTTCTACATCATCTTGGATTTCTTCTGGTAATTCGTCAAATTCAACCTCTGAAAATGCTTTTATAGAATTTTTATCTAAACGAATGTCTCTTTCTACTATTGGCTTATATACAATCTTCAAAGTAAATCCATCTTTTATGGATTCAATGATAAAATAGCGATGCAAATATGCCTCATTATCTGAAGGATATGCAAATTTATTATAAGTATCTTTTTCTTTTTTGGCGATAGGAGTACCAGTAAATGCAAAGAAAAACCCTGATTTGAGTATTTTCCTCATTTGCCCAGCTAAAGTACCATATTGCGTTCTGTGGCCTTCATCTATGAAAGTAATTACATTTTCCCTTGAAGATATCGTGTTCTTATCCATTTCTTCAAGTTTTTCAAGATCTTCTTGTACTTTATCTAATTGTCCGGGCTTAAATCTTTGCATTATAGTAATAAATATCCCCTTTTTACCTTTGTATTCATCGTGAAGGATTAAACTTTTTAATTCATCAATATTATGTATAATTTCGGGATGAATTGAATCTAAAGCTGTAAATTCTTGGTATAATTGATTTTCCAGATCTAATCTATCTAAAATGAAAAATATTGAAGGATTTTCAAGTTTTTGAAGGTGATAGAGCTTATTGGCTGCAAATATCATAGTCAATGTCTTACCTGATCCTTGCCAGTGCCAAATGAGACCATTTTTTTTATCATCTATTCCTTCCATTTGGTTTAAAACACGGTTAACTATTCTCTCTGATGCCTGGTACTGCATATATCTGGCAATTACTTTTGTTCCCATTCCCGCCTCTTCTCGGATAAAAATGTAGTTACGTATTAAGTCCAATATCCTTTCTTTAGATAACATTTTAATAACAGAATTTACAGGGTCTGCATCGTCTTCTTTCCATTCTGATTTATTAACATCTTCAAGCTGAGGAACAATAGGGAAATACAAGGCATTTTGTTCTGCTGCCACACCTATTTGTACATACTTATAAAGCTCAGGAACATCTTTTTCATACCCTTTAATCTGCAAATAGGCATTATACCAGGTTTCTGAGAAACTTGCCGGATTTTTAAGTTCAATATTAGCTAGGGGGATACCATTAACATAAAGCATCACATCAGTTCTTATTTCTTCTTTTCCATGGTAAATTACTTGTCTGGAAACAATATACTCATTAAGTTTAATATTAGAGAAATCAAAGAGATTTATTTTCTTTATTTCCCTTCCTCTTTTCGATACGATGGTTACTCCATATTTTAACATGTTAAGAACTTGTTTAAGTCCTTCGGAGGTACTTGGCTTGAGTTTAAGCTCTTTGATGGCCTGTATTATTTCATCATCATCAAGGTCTTTATTGTGATTGATGCGTTTAATAGCGCGCATCAGATCACTTTCTAACAGAATATCCTCGTTGGTATCTCTATTAAGGAATGCTGACTTAACAAATTTCCATCCGTCCTTCTCAAATTGTTCAATAACATAATCTTCCAGCATTTCTTCATCAAAGCCAGACATAACATCACTCCTATGTATCTAACTTAACTCTCTTATGGCCAGTTAAAAAGTCATTCATTAACCCTTTTTTCACTTTTTCAAATTTTAGCTTCCTTTTATTTTCAAATTCGAGCTTTTTATCTACGTTTAAAAGGATTTCGCCAATTTTTTCTTGTTCATTCAATCGAGGTAAAGGTATTTTTAATTTTCTAACTTGAGAAAGATTCACACGAGGTCTTGTACTACCTATAGTTTCCATTTTAAATTGATTTGATACTGCTACTGAATTAAGCACATATTCAATGAAGATTTTATTAGCTTTTTTAGAAGAGGGCCTAATTCTCACCACATCCGCTACTATTAATCCTTCTTTCAGAAAAGAAGGCACTAAGCATGTTTTTCCGATTGGATCTCCTAACTTTGCCAGAACAATATCTCCAGCTTTAAAAGAATGATATTTCAATTCTTTAGCTTTTTCTTGAGAGGTAAACTTAATGTCCTTATTTACGAACTGATTTCTTTCTATATTTTGAAGTCTTATTATAGGAACTCCTTCCTTTGTATAATCGCTGACTTTAAGATTAGATCCAAATGGCCCTGCTACTATATCACTTTCATTATCTGCAATTTCCATTAAACTTACTAAATTCCAATCTACTGGAATTTCACCAATTTTAGTACTTTTATACTCATTATGCCCAATGCCCCTGGTTAAAAGCTTTTGCATTATCCCTTTTTTGAACCTTTCTGTTTTGGTTATGATTTCATCTGATTTTTGGATTGCCTGGTCAGTTACTGAAAGTATTTCAGCGATTTTCCGTTGTTCATGAATTGAAGGAACAGGTAAATCAAATTTCATTAATGTATCTTTGGCCAATTCCTTGAAAGTACTACCTCCGCTTAACTGTTGTAGTCTATTGTTCTTACTTAAAAGATAATAAGAATAGAATAGAGTATCTGTAGTATCTGGGTTTTTAGGAACTAATCCTTTACAGCCTTGATTGAAGGTACTTTCTTCAATATTTAGTGCAACATAACCTACTGGTGCTCTTGTAGATAAAATGATTGATTTTTTTGGAATTAAATTTAAATTATTTTCTTTTAAGGCTTTTTTGGTAACTTTACGGTTACTATCCTTTATTGATATTCCATCCAGTTTACTCATATCCGCTGGTGTTATCCAAGTAATTGTTCCATCTTCCCAATATTCCTGTTTTTTAGTTGAGGGTGTTGTACCTGTCTTAACATCAAAAATATCTTTAACTCGTTTTAAATCCCAATCAACAGGTATTGCTCCAATAGTAGTTGTCTTACATTCCATTAGAGCACCTCCTCTAGGTAACCCCTTACCTTTTCATCAATAGCCTGAAGCTCAAGTTCGAGTTTTTTTAAGTCTTCCCATTCTTTTGCTATGTCAATATCTTCAATTTTATCTTCTGGAAATGCATATAAAGAAACATTAAGGTTATAATCATTCTCTTTGATTTCTTCTAGTGTTATAACTTTAGCAAATCCATCATTGTCATTAAATTCACGATAAATTTCTGCTACTTTTTTTATATTGTCTTCACCTAAAATTTTCAGTTTTCTGACTTCAGGATGTTGTTCAAATTCTTGACTAGCGTTGATGAATAGAACTTTTCCCTTCCGGACTTCTGATTTACTTTCGTTAAGAACGATAATTGCCCCTGGTGCTCCAGTATTGTAAAAGAGTTTTTCTGGTAAAAGAATTACACAATCTATTAGGTCCTCTTTTATTATGCTTGTACGTATCTTTTTTTCCTTTCCTCCTCTAAACAAGGCCCCATTATCAATTACTATCCCTATACGTCCAGTATTGTCTTTTGCTGATGCGATCATATGTTGTATCCAGGCCCAATCCGCAGATTGTTTACCAACAAAGCCATAACTGTATCTTTGTTTCCAGAAATCACCTTTCTTTAAGGTATCCTCTGGAAATCCATCTAAATTCCATGGAGGATTAGCTATGACAACATCGAACTGTTTTACCCCATTGCCCTCTTTGAATTTAGGATATAGCAAAGTGTCTCCTTGAGCTACATTGGCATTTTTGATATCGTGAATATACAAATTCATTGTTCCAAGTGCCAAAGTTTTCTGATTCACTTCTTGACCATAAAGGAATAACTTGTCAGCTGCATCTTTACCATAATTATCTTTGACATGTTTATGTGAGATTATAAGCATACCATTAGACGCAGATGCAGGATCATAAACGCTTTCTTCAGGTTTAGGGTCCAATATTTCCACAAGTAGTTTGATAACTTCCCTGGGAGTATATACTTCCCCTTCTTTCGCTTTTTGTGGTGCAAAATAGCTTAATATCCATTCATAAGCATCTCCAAGTATATCTGGGTCAACATTATGGAGTTTCTTCTCACTGAATAGCTCAACTAATTGCCTTAATATTTCTGCATTTTCTCTGCTTTGAGTAAATTCAACGAAATCAAATGAGTCAATAACCCCTTTGAGTTGCGTATTTTTCTCAGCAATTGTTTTTAAGGCATTGGAAAAGTTTTCAGGAAGGTTTTCTACATCTTTTCTTAAATTATCCCATTTGTATTCTTCAGGTAGATCAAAATCGTGGAATGAAGGTTCGCTTGCCTCTATAGCAGCTTCTTTCTCATTTAAACCGTCTTCAATTGCCTCTTTATAAGCCCTTTCGTATTCAGTATCCCATTTATCGCTAATTTCTTTTAGGAAGAGTAAGACTAGTATGAATTTGTAGTCAACACGGGTTCTAATGAGGTCTGCTGCCTTTTTTAGGATTGCTATGATGTCACTTCGAGTTAATTTTCCTTCTTTTAGGGTTAACTGCTCTTTGATTATCTGTTCTTTACTTTTAAGGTTGTAAATTCTTTTACGGGAGTCTTCTTTATCAAAACTTACATTTAACCATCCTGCTTTCCTTAACTCTGACATCACTACAGTAACACCCTTTTTATCAACTCCTTTTTTACCAGATTCTGTTCCTTCAAGGGCATTAATTGCATCTTCCATTTTAAATTCGTTATCTTTAAAAGTGTTCCATAGTATTGTATGTCTATCTTCTAACCATTTAGGTAATTTAATAGTATTTGCCATAGTATTGTCTCCATTTAAGTATTTTCTAGTTCTCCTAGAGATATTATCATAGGTAATAGCATTGGCGCTATTGCTTTGGTAGTTAAGCTTATTTCTTTTTCTATGTCTCTTTCATCATCTTTATCATTAGAACTTAATTGATTTAGGAGAGATAGTCCAATTAAGACCATCCCATATTGGAACTGTGATTCCAGGATTTTTGGATCTATTTTTGTACGTGATTTAATTTCATTTAATAAATACACATTATCCATATTGATATAGAAATCATATCCTTCATCACCTGCATCTTCAACTCTTAATGCACTTTCTCCATCGAAATTATGATTATTCCATTCATCAGTTTTTACAGGATAAATGTTAGGTAAATTTAAAGCAGATGGGGCTTTCTGTCTATTTCCATTACCCCCTGCGGGTTTGGATCTCTTTCCATTTCCAGGTTTATCGTTATTTGCCGGAGGATCAACAATAACATAGAATTTATTTTCAAAAGGGTCAATTTGGGTTCTATCATCTACTTCAACTCTAAATTCAATGATATCACCTTGATTCACATCTTCTGGTAGTTCACATGTTAAATTGGCTGTTCCATCCCATAAACTGATTATATAGTGATTATATTCTTTTCCTTTGTAAATTAGTCTGAATTCTCCGCGAAAATCATCTCTTGTTAAATAGTCATTATCTGCATCAGTTTGAAACTGTATTCGGAAACGGTGATTAGATGGACAATGTTTTGGTTTTTCAGGAGTAAACTGTTTTTTTAAGTCAAAAAAGGTAGGATATTCTTTGCCAATGAATTCTTCTGCTTTTCCAACGTTTGTTAAATTAAAGGGGCTTGTTATCCTTTGGCCCATGATCAAAAGGTTTGAGAGAGTTGGAGACTTTTTTATCACGTTTTCAAGAATCATTTCTAGTGGTTTTGAATCTTTAATCTTTTCTCCTATGTTTTCTTGTCTTCGTCTCTCTTTTAGAGCCCTTAAGCCAGGATGTTCCTTTATTATTTTTTCTAATGTTTTTTCAATTTCTTTTTTTAGCTCACCATCTCTTAGCTTATCTCTGCTGTTCATAAATAATTTTTCTCGAGCTCCACCGCTAATATTGGAGCAATCAACAATTACGAATATTGAATCGGATATATAATTCATTTTTACAGATTTTCGTTTAAAGAATGGTTTAGAAATGTATCCATGTGATTGACCATTAATTGTAAAGATTATACCTTCTTTTTTCTTGTATTTTTCAACACTAGCATCTTTTTTAAATGCATAGATGTGCACATTCATTTTTTCCCCTTGAATGTTCATTATATGAGAGCTTGGGAATCCATCTTCAATATTATCTCTCTTATCCTCTTCAAGTCTAACACTTAATCCTGAAAGCACTGAATGCAAAGAATGACCAGAATAATTTCGCATTTCTTCTAATAATACTGGTAAAGCTATTTTTGGAAGTAGTAATGACAATCTATAATGAAGATCAAAGTTAATTAGAGTTTTAAGAGAGGTCGGTTGTAATTTATATTCGTAAATTTTGATGAATGTTCCTGATTCTAAAGGATTTACATATGCTTCAGGGTGTTTACCCGGTAATAATGGCAATGAATTAGCATTAAAACTTAAAATTTGATTTTTTGGTGCAAGATATTTGTAGGATGAGCTTTTAGCGTTTTCTGCAGGTTCTTCTCTCCTTATAACTGTAAAACCCCATAAATCTGAAGTACCATCATCAACTTCATTTTTAGATATTTCCGGATTTCTTTTAGATATAATCAATTGTATATTTTTTTCTCCACAAAATGGGAGTGTTCCAGTTCCGCCCATGTTAAATTTTCCTTGTACAAATGGTATTTTTAATTTATTTGATTTAACTAGGGACAGAAATGTTTCAGTCATTCTTTTTGGAGTTTGTCCTTCACCTTTATCTATTATGGAATAGCATGGATTTTTATTAGCTCCTGTAGCAACAATTCTTATATTATCCGCTAATTCTAATCTTTTTTTAGGTTGTAAATTTGCTAGATTTCCATTTTCGATATTAAAGAACTCATATAAAGCATCGTCTATATTTTCTGGAGCATTATTGCTTGTTGGATCAATACCCATTTTTAAGCATTCACGCATAAGCACAGCATCGACTGAATTAACAATTTTTTCTACTAGTGCACTGTCTGCAGAGCTCTGTTGACTCCCAATTATAGAAAAATTATTTTCTATTCCCCCATAATATTGCCAAACACTTGGATCATCCCAATAGCCGGCATTTTTAAGTATTTCAATTACTTCCTCTTCTTTTGTAGCTTTTGCTAATTCCATACACAGTTCTTCATTGGTCATAAAACTACCCCTTTTCATTTACACAAGTGAAAAATTTTTCTCTTGCATATTACTTAACTAATCAAGTATATAAATTTTTACTTTTTTAACAAGCAAATAAAAATTCACTTGTATATTCCAAGTATACTCACAATACTTCCATTATTATATTTTTTAGAAATTACTGCGAAAAAATTAACAAATTATAATATATAATATTGAATCCATAAGGTCAATGATAAATTTTAATAGTTCATCCATTTTAATTAATAATAGGGATTATATGAATAAAATTAATAAATGCCTTAAAGAATGGAACGCAACAGTGGAAGCCCTTGGCCAGGGAAAACAAACAGTTCTAATAAGAACCTACAAAACCAATCTTAAAAAGTTTCTTTTGTATCCAACAGTTAGTTACGCAAATAAAGATAATTATTTAGAAAGCTTCCAGAATAAACATCAATCATTCGTTGAAGAGCATGCTCTCCCTAAAAAGAAAGGCAACAAAGTAGAAATCAAATACTACGCAACTTTAGAAAAAATTGCTGAAAAATCTGCCCAAAGCACCCACCGCATGCAGAAGTTTTATATTTGGACTCCAGAACACGTTAAATCATATCTAAAAGGACAAAAAGCTTATGTTTGGGCCTTAAGAGTTTATGAACTAAAAGAGCCATTTATGGCAGAGCCTACTCCTGGCGCTATTTGTTATGCTAATTTAAAAAAAGAGGTTTCTCTTGAAGGTATTAAACCTGTTTTAAGTGATGCTGAATTTTCTAAAACTGCTAAAGCTGTAGGACAATAGTAAATTCAATTGTTTTGTATTGTAATAGGAGGAAATTCTGTGATTAGTAAGGAAAAAATAGAAGAATACATTGATTTAGCATCCTATGCTATAAATTGTGAACCAAAAAGCTTTTGGCTTTGGGTTACTGGTCCAGACTATTATTTAGATCATGATGGTTCCGACAGAGAGATTTTAGAGCCAGGATATGAATTAAATTGGACCTGTGACGAAAATACTAGAATAGGGGATTTAATTATTCTTTATCGTACAAGCCCTAAAACTGATGTAAAATATTTAGTTCAAGCAATTTCAAAGCCTTATATTAACAAAGATAGTGGTAAATTTAGCGGATGGCATTATTGTGACGCTATTGTTATTTATAAGTTTGAAAATTCTGTTTTATCAAAAGAAATGAAACAGGATGCTATTTTAGCAGACTCTGAACCAGTACGAAGAAATTATCAAGGTAATCAGGGCAGTTTTGTATTTAATAATATGGAATGGATGGAATTAAATCTTATTCTACAAGAGAAAAATCCAGAGTATAATAATTTTCTAGAAGCTTTGATTGCTAAGAATCCATCTCTTAAGACTGTTTTCCCTAGTGAATAACAATATTCATTATTATTTTTGAAAATCCTAAGTAAAAAATAGCATACCTCCAAATTTACTCAGAGAAATTCAGATTCTTCACAGTACTTTCTAATTCCACATAATTCACATTTAGGATTTTTCTCTAAGCATATGCCATCTTTTAAACCAAATGTATCATCTCTACCCATTTGACCATATTTAACCAAGATAATATCTATATAACGGATTGGAAGACCTGTTTCTTCACTCATTTTTCGACCTTGAATTACTGTTTCAAATAATTGGTCATCATATTTTATTAACCCTATTCTCCTAAAAATCCTTCTTATAACCCTATCAGGCTTTAAAAATGGTAGACCAATATCCATCATGAATTGATAGGAAGTAATGGGACCAATATGTCCAAATCTCCGCATAATTTCGTCTCTAAATAATAAAAGGTTTTCAGATGACTCAGTAAGTTTAAAAGAGTTTATGTAGTTTTCAAATGAGCCATATTTATCAATTATATTTTTAAAAGTCTTAGCATTATTTATACATGATTTAATTTTAGCTTTATTTCTAATCATGTTCTTATCGCTTAAAATCTCATTAATTTTATCTTCATCATACAAATAGACTTTACTATAATGGTCGAAATAACCCCTAAATATACCCCTCTTACTGGTAACCGTATTAGCCTTCATTCCAGAATAAAATACAATATCAACCATCAAATGGTAATAATCATTATCATCAAGTTTACTGGATCCAACATGTTTAAAATATTCTAAAACATCATCAAATTCTTCTCCAGTAAAGCTACTTTGTTCTTTTAATGTTTCTTTTATTTTAAAGAAAATATCTTTATATGAGATCATTCTTTTTACCCCCTTTTGTTATTATTATCTTAGTTCAATAGATAAGTTTAATTAAATCATTATTAAAAATAATTTTGATTGAAGGTGATTATATGGGCGAAATTGAACCAAAAACATCGATGAAATGTACAGATTGTGGAGAATAAGTAGAATTTAATAGTAATGAACCTTGTCCTAAATGCGGTAGCATTTATAAAACTGGAGAAGTTGAAATTGAACTTCCACCATTGATAGTAGGTACAAAACTCGGTGAAGTAGCCTCAGAAGAGAAGGGACGTGAAACTAATTATCCTTTACTAATTTTTGTATTAATTCTGACTTTTGGGTCTTCCTTTTTGGGGCTTTATATAACAGGCTATCTTGGTGTTATAATTGGAGTAATTATAGGCATAGTTACATTTTATTTAGGTGATAGAGCAACTACAAAAACTAAAAATACTGAAAGACGTATTTATGATGAATATTAACTTATAATAAATGAGAATTGAATAAAAAAACTAATTGAAAATAGGGCTAATGAATTATTTAAATTTGCTATGAAAAGATGGAGTTGGAAGTATAATGTCTAAAAGTAATAATTCATCTAAAAGAACTATCGAATATGAAATAGTCGATGATGGTTTGGCCATGTCTTCTAAAATGGAACCTGAAGAATTTGAAGAATTTATTAAAGATATTAAATCTAAAAGACCCGAAATTAAGGAAAAAATAGATGAAAATATACAAAAAGTATCTGCAATAATAAAAGAATATGACCCATTTATTCTTCTTCAATCTATTACTTTAGCTAATTTTCTTACAAATATGGAAAAATACAGTGAATTTACACATCCGGGTAAAGAAATATATGTTGAATATGCATTAAGTCTCATTTTAGGCCATTCTAAATTTAATATAGGAATAAACACACCTAAAAATAAAATAGAGGAGTTTATAACATTAATAAATGAAATATTAAATGATGTAACTTTATATTTTGCTACTGAAACAGTAGAAGGCAAAACAGATGAAATTGAGGGGAAAATTCGCTTTATGTCTTTAACTTCATATCTTTTCCTTCGAGGAGACTCATATAAAAAACATCATCTTGAATTAGTAAAAGATTTATTTAAACCACACGATTCATTTCTTAAGGAAAATTTTGATTTAACTACTGATGAAATAATTGAGGGCATAAATGAGATAGGATCCCAATTATTAAAAAATTCAAATAATCAGCAAGAATTTTGGGTAAAGGTAGGAGAATTACAGGAATTATTTAGAGATTTTATTGAACAAGATGAAAATAAAAACCTTTCTATTGAAGACATTAAAAAGAATTATAATAATTTACCTGAAGTCTTAAAAAAACGAAAAGAACTAGACGCTTTAAAAAGAAAAACTGAAAAGTTCCCATTTATTGTTGAACCTAACGATAAAATACCAAAAAAACTTCTTAAACTTTTAAGCTCTCATTTTGGTGAGAATATACCATTTACCTCTTTTAAAAAAGGACCATGTTGGCCAACTAATGATTCAATAATACAAGAAAGACCTATTATTGAATATAACGATGATTTTTACTGTTTTATCCCAAATATTCTCTTTAGAAATACAATAAACATCATTGAAGCATGGATTAAAGAAAAAGACGAATCTTATTTTGAAAATAATTATAAAACAAAAAGTGGGGAATGTTTAGAAATAAAAGCTTTAGAATATTTTAAGACAATATTTCCAGATGCAGAAATTTATAATAAACTTTTTTATTATATTACTGAAAATGGCGAGAGAAAACGCCCTGAAACAGATGGTATTGTAATATATGATAATAATTTATTTATAATTGAAGCAAAAGGAGGTTCTTTCTCTATTTCCGCCCGTAGAGGCAGTATTCGGGCTTTAAAGAATGATGCTACTGAACTTATTGATAAGGCATATTCTCAAGCCTTAAGAACAAAAAAATATATTGAAGAATCCGAGGAACCAGTATTTGAAGATGAAAGAGGCTCTGAAATATTAGTAATTAAAGATAAAAAAAGGTTTAAAAACATATACCTTATAAATATCACTTTAGAAAATTTAGGATACATTTCAATAAATTTAAACTTATTAAAGTCAATAGACCTCATCCAAGGAAAAGAGTGGCCTTGGTCAGTATTTATAAATGACTTACGTATAATATCAGAAATAGTTGAATTCCCTTCTGAATTTATCCTGTTTTTACAGCAAAGGACGATATTAAACAATTATGCTCAAATTAAAGCGTCAGATGAATTAGATTTATTTATGTGTTTTCTTGACCGGCAACTTGATTTTGATGATAAGACATTAGAACATTACGACGAAATAGAGATTCCAACTACATATACTGAACCATTAGACCGTTATTATAATTATCTTGATGGTCAAGTATCTACAGGTGAAAAACCACAAATAGATATTCCTAAAGAGTATGAAGAAATTGTAAAAGGTGTAGAAAAAGTAAATAAAAAAGATTTTACTAGCATTTCAACACTTTTACTTGGTTTTAATGCAGAAATCCAGCATATCATTTTAGAAAATATCCAAAATATTGTCGATGATTTAAAAATCAACGAAAATTACAATTATTATTTTACCATTTGCATAGATAAGCCAACGATTGGGTTAACTATTATAATTACTACCCACGATAATTACAATCCTCATGATGTAGATTATTATTGTAAAATGAAAATGTATAAACATAAATTAGAAGAATGGGTTTTATTAAATATTAGTTTACAAGAGGAGAAAGTTATAGTTAAAGATTTTAAAAATTATAAGCAAAAATGGAGACATGATTATCGTAAGAATAACCAACTTAAAAGGTTTAAAGGACTAAATTTTGCTGGATTCCGAACAATGGGCAAGAAATTAGAAAATAATGATCTATGTCCTTGTGGCAGTGGTAAAAAATATAAAAAATGCTGTAAATAGATAATTACCCCTTTTGGATTTAATAACATTTTTAAGGTGAAATAATGGACACGAAAATTCTAAAGGAATCATTTATATCCACATTTAATTTAAATATAGCGGCAATCCTCATTGGATTAATTACAATAACTGTTACTATTACTCTTTCTTTTCTAAAAGATGCATTTATTCTTTTAATAAACATAATATTGGTCTTAATTATAGCATTACTAATGTTAACTGCTAATACATATGTAAAAACTTTAAATGAGATAAAAAAGCAGTATGAGGAAGACAAAAGGAAACAAGAAAACTTTAAAAAAGTCTGTGATTTATGTGAAGAATTAAATGATTAACAAAATAACTTCATATTCTTTCTATTTCATTAAACAAGTAAAAATTGGCCTTAAGATTAAGAATTTATCTAATCTATTTTAACTAGAAATCATATACACCCTAGATTTGTTCCTGTTAAATAATAACAATCAAATCAATTCCAAAAAGTCCGACCCCAACGAATCCAACTCATACTTCCTATTTGACTTCACTATCAAACCCATATTTTGAAGCCTTTTTAACCTATCATAAACAAGAGTCTTAGTTATCCCAGATTTACGAATTATTTCAGCTGCATTATATTGATTACCAACTAATGTCTTCAAAATCAGAATTTCATAATTATCTAATTTGTTTTTTTGCGGTGGAAGGAGTTCAAATTCTCCATTTTCGAAAATATAAATATTATAATTTGTTTCATCAGATAAAACGCCGTACATCAAATATACACTAACATTATTATGTTCTATGAAGAATTCACATAATTCATTTTCTCTTAAGATACCTTTCACCTGCTTTAATGCACTGATAAATTCTTTATTTATTTTGACATATGTTGCATTCCAGTGATAGTTTTCAGGAATTTTCTCGTAGTTTTCATCGTAGAATACTATAGCGTCATTACATTCACTTTTGTCAAGCGCTTTTATCAGGTCTTTTTCTTTTGTAATGTTAGTTATCATGACTTTGGCCAAATTACCACCACTATTTTTTGGATTTTCCATGGTTAAGTAATTAGCTCCATATTACATGGATATTCCATAATTTATGGAAAAACTTATAAATACAGGAATTTAATAGAAAACTGAAGGTGGTGTGAGGTCATAAAATGAAACCTGATGACACCAGTTTAGTCAATATGAGATACATTAAAAATAGGAATATATATCATGCTACTTTTCAGATTTCAAATCTGAATGCCAGACAGAGAAAACTTGTAATCGAACTAAAAAAGAAGCTCCGAATATCTAATTTAAAGATGTATGAAGCAGGAGATGATTTATATTTATTCAAGTATTTCACTGCTGTTGAGTTCGAAACTTACAAATCGCTTGTAGAATTCGCTAAAAAGGGCATTATTCCAGAAAGAATAGATCCAAAGGTTTTAGAGGTAGAACTAGATATTTGCATGTTAGAAGAAGAAACTGATATTCACATTAAAAGGCTTAGTGAGGTCCATAATCTTAAAAAATATTAGAACAAAATTCAAGCTTCGTTATGTCACCAAAATTTAAAAAAAACCCATTAAATATACTTATTTCTCACCCTTCGTCTTCTTCGCTTCGCATTCCTTAGCAAGCAAAAGACGATAGGTCACTTCTTTAGCCCTTGCAGCATGATCAAGCTTCCAGTTTTCAACAGCATCATCATTGATTTCTTCCAGCAGCTCCACAGGAATCATTACCCTTATCTGTTTCCTTTCTGCATTATTCCATAATATCTCTGCTTTCTTTCTGTCTGCCATACATTATTGTGGATACCTATTCGCATTTAACTATTCTCAAATGCACAAGCATACTTTTATATACATGTGTGCAAGTACATACATATGTGAAGGTGGTTACCAAAAAATTAAGGAGCCTAAAAAATGCCGCTTTTAATCAATTATAAAGAAACCCAATCTGCCAAAGAAAAATACCTCAAAATGGGAATCACAAACGATATTGAGATATGGTTAGCAGCACACAGCTGGAAAATAAGAAAACTAGGATTAGAATTAAACGGAAAGCCGCTTGCAGAACTAATAAGATTAGACGAAAAGCTGCTGGTTGTTATTAACGAAGAAACAAAGAAGATGAAAGTCCTCAATGATGTGGAAATTGAGGATATTTGATTTGATTCCTTTTCTCCGCAGCGAAGCATGCAAAAACTTCGTTTTTGCTGTCCAGAAAATCAAAGATTTTCGACGACGATGATTTTTTGATCCATCCGCTCGAAAATTCTATGAATTTTCGGCGCCCCGAAAACATAGTTTTCGAGGGCTTTTTTTGAAAAAATGTGGATGTGAAACTACTTGTCGTTATTAATGAGGAAACAAAGAAAATGTTAGTCTTAAATGACGTGGAATGCAGTGATTTCTAAGATTGTTTTCGTTTTTCCGCAGCGATAAAGCAAAAAATAACCTATTATAAATTTTAAAATAATCTGCAAAAATCAGTATGTTATTATGTTCGCTAAATGTCAGGACATGTTTCATTATCATTTAGTTAAAATGTTCATAAAAAAGGCAGGTATATTAATATAAATAATTCCAATATGATTATGAATAAAATTGAGTTTAATGATCTCATCATTGAAAAATTAGAAGATCATCATGATATATCCTGCTTTGAATGTGGTAATCATGATCTCAACGAATTTTTAATGGAAAAATCACGTGACCAGATGAATAACAAGGTAAATGTGACTTATTTATGTAAATATGATTCCTATCTTGTGGCATTTTTCACATGGTGTGCTGACTCAATTATGCTTAAAAAAATTATAGATAAAGATAAAGACTATTTAGAAGAATTAGGGATAAATTACGAAACACTACCTGCTTTAAAACTATGTAGGCTTGCCGTTGATAAACAGTATCACGGAAATAGAATTGGTCCTGAATTAGTAGAATTAGTCATCAGTACTGCTTTAGAATTATCTAAAACAATAGGTTTAAGGTTTATTACAGTTGACGCTTACTGTAATGCCAGATGGCTGTATGATAAATATCTATTTAAAATGTTTCCAAAAGAAGAACGAAAATTAGTCAAATATAAGCGTAATCCGCGGCCAGAACATACTATTTCAATGTATCTTGACATTCATAAAGAATAAGAACACGTTAAAAGAGAGGTTTATGTTTTTTTCTAATTTTATCTAACATTTTCTTTTTCTCTTCACTTGCTGGCCTGTTCATTTCCAGCAGGAAATTAACGGCATCTTTACCTTCCAGTACTGGTGTTGGAGTAATTTTTTTTGCCATTTTATCACTTTCCGTTAATAATAGTTTCAGTCATTTTATTGATCTAATTATTATGATATATAAAGGTTTATTTAGGTATTAAGTACTTGAGATTCTTGGTAAAAAGGAACTGGAAAATCAACACACTATACCCTTAAATCTAGTTGATGAAAAACTAAAAATTTGGTTGGTGAAAGCATACATTAAAATCCAAATAAACAAATAATATTGGGATTTTACTCTTAATCTATTCTAAATATCAAAAATGATACATTTTATTACATTAAAATCAAATAAATATATAAACTAACTTAAAATGACTTTTGTACAGTTTAACAAAATTTTGTTATGGTTGATGAAAATTGAATTGTTAGTTGATGTAAAAATTTTTCCTCAAAGAATTGCCACCTGTTCCCTGAGTATCACATCTTTAAAAGAGGTTTAATTGTACTGTACTCCACCAGATCAACTTTTCTTCCCAGTTTTTCCTCAATTTCAAGTTTTAAATCAACAAAATCCAGAAGACTAATATCCTTTTCAATTTCAACTAAAATATCGATGTCACTGTCTTCTCGCAGCTCTCCCCTAACTACTGAGCCAAATAGTCCTGCTTTTTTAACCTCGTACTGCTCTAAAATAGGAAGTATTTTTCTTTTTACATCCTCAATTTCAAGCCGCGTTTCTTTCTCTTTCATATTACCATTTTTTATAGTTATATCTATTAAAATTTTATTAATTCATTGGATGAAAAATTAGATTGATTTTCTCAGAGCAAAAAATGCTTTGAATGATAAATGAAATTTGGTTATTGATTTTCTACAGTAGAAAAAATATTTTAAATCTACTATTTGACCACCTATTCGACAACTCATTTGACTAACTATCTGACTTCAAAACATAATACGTAGAACGGCTCCCGCCCTTCTTCTCAACCAGGTCCAAATCCATCAAAGCCCTCAAATACTTATAAGCGCCCTGACGGGAAATTTTTAAGAGTTCCTGGACTTCAAGGTTGTTAACCTGCCCGTTTAAATGTATAAACTCAATTATTTTCATCTGCTTTTCAGACAGTTTCACCCTTCGCTTCAAAGCTTCACTCGGCGAAAAGAGCAGTATCCTATCTTTAATTTGAGATATAGAAATCAAAAAGCCTTCTAAAAAGTATTCCAGCCACCCTGTTAAATCCTTTGTTTCCTCGTCAACCGAATTTAGCGCCCTGTAATAAGCCGGCCTGTCGTAATCATAGTATTCATCCATGGTAAAGAACCTTTCTGTGTCAAACTCTCTCAAGTAGAGTAAAAGGGCTGCAAGTGCCCTAGCTGTCCTCCCGTTCCCGTCCACAAAGGGGTGAATCCTTACAAATTCATAGTGGATAATTCCGGCAGCCATAACTGGATTCAACTCTTTAGAATCTCCATTTATCCATTCAATGAGTTCATTCATATCTCGACGGGCCAAATATGCGAGCGGTGGGGTGAATACAGTTTCACCTTCCTCGTTTACAACGTGAACTGGTATAGTCCTGTACTGGCCTTCCATATAGGTGTCTTCCAGTGTAGAATAAGTTATATCGTGGTGGAGTTTTAAAATCATTTTTTCTGTGATTTTCCCCTCTTCAAGGTATTTATCCATGTCATTGAGCACGTTAAGGTAGTTTAGAACTTCCTGCTGGGCCTTCTTCTGGGCATTTATTTTAAGCCCCTGGGCCAACTTATCGACCTGGTTTAAAGTCAAAGGGTTCCCTTCAATTGCCGTTGAGTGGTGGGCTGATTTTAACAGGGCGTCTCGTTTTAGTGAGAGTTCCATCTCCACAACAAGAGGAGCATTAACTATGAAATCCCGCGTTGAATTAATTTCAAGTAATGTATTTACTATCTTATTGTTGTAGCTGAAATTCGGCCTGAACATAATTTTAACACTCTTTAACTTTATCAGTATTTGACTACTTTTTTGTATACTCTAAAATAAATATTTGACTACCTCATTTCCCAGTTGTTTACAGAACGTAAACAAAAAGTTTATAAACTGTAAACTTTTTAATTATTACCATGCTTACAGAACTCTTCAAGACAGAAAAACGAGTTGAAATTCTTAATTATATACTTTATGAAAATAAATCATCAGTAACAGAAGTTTCAAGAGAAACTGGAGTATCAAAAGGACTTGTTTCAAGATTTATTCGATATTTAGAAAGTTCAGGTTTAATAGAAAAATCTGGTAGATCATATTATCCCAAAAATATTGAAAAAACAAAAGCCATTAAAGTCCTCTTAAATTTAGATAAAATAAATCTAAATCAACTTAATCTAGACTGGGCTGATTCTATAGGCATATATGGAAGCTGGGCATCAGGGGCCAACACTTCAGAAAGTGATTTTGATGTCTGGGTTAAAGTAGGAAAATATCCACCTGAGCAGGAAATCAGCAGGTTAAATAAAGATTTAAGGGACATGACTAAAGCTGAAGTAAGCATGCTTATTCTAACTCCTGAAAAATTAGAAACGCTAAAAAATACAGATAAACCATTTTACAATTCACTTTTAAGAAATTCAATAGTTTTAAAAGGTGATACACCTGAATGACCTGGAAAATTGTTTTAATAGAAGGCATTTACGTCCTGTTGAGCCTTCAAAGGAAAAGAGTGATCTTTCCATTAAGCAAGCAAAAGAATGGCTTGAAGAGGCCAAAAGGAATCTTGAAAATGAAGCATACAGATCCGCACAGATATCAACTTATCTTGCTTTATTTCATTCTGCAAGAGCAATTCTATTTAGAGACGGAATTAGAGAGAAGAACCATTATTGTATAGGTATTTATCTTGAAAAATATGTAAACAGTGGATATTTAGAAGAAGAATATGCAATGCTTTTTGATAGAATGAGGGGTGCTAGAAACGCTGACCAGTACTCATTTCAAATAGCGCCATCTCCAGAAGAAATTAAATCTGGAATTGAATCTGCAGATGACGTTATAAACAGGATGGATCAGTTATTGAACGAAACTAACCCTATTGAATAACCTACACTTTGAAACTATTTGTAATTCCCTATTTGTTTACAGAACGTAAACAAAATGTTTATAGATTGTAAACTTATTCAATGAGCATATCCTCTTTGAAAAAATTAGTTTTGATAAAATGATTTCTTATTTAAAAAATTCATTATTTTTAAAAACCGCAGATTAGTGTTAAAAATGCAAAAATATCATAAATAAAAGAAAATTTAAAATTTCGTAGAAATTAAGAATTTAAAAGAAAATTTTAAAATTGTAGGATTAAATATTATTTGAAATACCTACAATTCTTGCTGAAGTCCAGTTTCTTGGCGCTCCAAAGGAGTTTCTTTTACTGGTTGTATCAGCTGTGACCCATTTACCGTTTACCTTTATTTGGGCCCAGTAGTGACCATAAACATGGCCACTTCTAAATTTAGCTTTAGCGTGGACGTACCTTGCTGGTAATCCAGAGGATCTTGCAAGTGCAACAACTAAATGTGCCTGGTCAGCACAGTTACCTGACCTGTATTTAAGAGTACCTGCAGCTCCATGTTTAGTGTTATAATAGAACCTGTATTTAACGTGAGTTTTTACCCAGTTAAATATTCTAGTTCCTTTAGTGTACTGTGAGCTTGTACCGCTTGTAAGTGAACTTGATAGTGCATTGACACTGGCTGAATTTGATTTTCTGACGTGTTTGTATGAACTATGTCTGTAAGATTTCTTGTGACTATATTTGTTCCTTTTATGTGTACTAAATTTATGATGTTTATAATATTTAACATGTTTATATGCATGTTTATGCACAGTATCATGATGACCATACTGCGCGTGTGCAGCGCCTGTATCTGCCGCGCTTGCGCCGGCAATACCGAATAGTGACATACCTGCCACTAAGAGGACTGCAAATAACAATTTACGTATAATTATACCGCCTCCAATTTCCCTTCATGCAAAAATTCATAGAATTTTTGCGGTTGCGAATTTCAATGAATTTTAAATTCGCAAACATCGAAAAACCAAATTTGTGTTTTTCTCAGGGTTAGCACTACATATGCCTTCATACTATATAAAGGTTTCGTATGAAAAGCTTAAACAAAGCGTTTTAAATGGCCTAATTTAGATTTAAAGCGTTCTTAATGGTTTTCTTAAAATCCATAAAATATCATACAATTGGGGTTGAACCGGCATACAGTCAAAATACACCCTAAGTGAAATCTGGAAGGAAACCATACCAATAACATATTAATACCATGCAAATGACAGATATTAATAAAACAGAATAAAATAATCATAATATTTACAGCGCACCATTTGTTCCATCCATTTAAACTATCAAACCATTATAAAAAAACAATATATGCTCCGAATTGTCTCTTAATGGTCTTAATTTAATATAGGCATGATTTAAACTCTCAAAAAACAATAAAAAAATAAACTGATCATAATATTAAAAACACACCATTTGCTCCGTCCCTTTAAACAATCAAACCATTATAAAACAGGGTCTTCCTTCCAGATTCATTTTTTAAAGATGCAATTTAATATAAAAAAGCCTTAAAATCCAGCAAAATACTTAAAAAATTTATAAATTCCTTTAAAAATTGATAATTCCTTTTTGAAGAAAGTTTCATTTCTAAACTGCATGAACTTAAAAAGTACAGTAAAAAATTACTGCTGCACATTTACAGTACCAAAATACTGTTCAGTAAATAATTACTGTTACACATTTAACAGTAATAAAATACTGTTCAGTAAAAAATTACTGTTATTTGCAAAATCAAAATCAAGTTTATAAAGCCAATGAAATCCCATAAGTTCCGCAGAAGCCCTTCAAATTATCATCAGACTTTAAAACATATTTGTCCTCATCTTCCAGATAAGTCAAGATATCAAGCTCTAACAGGACCCACATATAATTTTCAAAGACAGAAAACTGCTGGTCCCCAATCACAGCTTTAAGCTCATCCTTTGAAAACGGAGTGTCCAGGTCTATGTACTTGCTCAGTTCTACAAGTCCCTGTGCAGCATTTCTTTTCCGAGTGCAGCTTTTACACCTTGATGTGTATCCCCTTTCATTGGACTTGGTCTTATAAAACTGAGATAGAGGCAGTTTCTGGCCGCAGTCTTCACAGACAATATGGGTTTTTAAAGAGGCATCGTCTTTGTTTTCGCCGGAGAAGTCCACAGTTATGGTTTTAGTCTTATTTTTCTCCTTCAAAGCCAGGTATCTTTCCTTTAAATTGAAATGGTCAACTTTTAACCGGTGATAATCGCTGTTCAGCTCGACATATTGGGTTTTTAATTTGGAGTCTGAATCATCATCTACTTTAAGATCTTCTTCCAGCTCAGATAATTTGGCCTTCAATTCATTAAAATCAGTTTCCAACCGGTAATTATCATTTGATAATTCTTCATTGTGTTTTTCAAGGTCAGCTATATTACTGCTTTTTTCCTCTAATTCAGAGTACTTTTCCAGTAATTCACCGTATTTATTTTCCAGGCCTTCATTTTCATCTTTGAAACTCTTCAATTCAAGATTCGTTTCCCTTAAATTAGAGAAGTTATCCTTAAGTTCACTTAATTCACTGTTTAACTCTCTGTTTTGCTCTTCAAGTTTCGAAAACTTTTCCTGCAGTTCATTATAACTGGTTTCCAATTCAGGATTAGAATTAGCACTCTCCTTTAATTTTAAGTTTTCTTCTTCTAATTTAGAAAATTTCTCCTCCAATCTAGCGTAATTTTCATCTAGTTCATTATATTTATTTTCTAATTCCGGATCTAAACTAACACTCCTGCTTAGTTTAACATTTTCCTTTTCCAATCTAGAAAAGCTGTCCTTCAATTTATTGTAACTTTTACCCAACTCAGCATCTTTAGCTAACAGCTTATCGTTGTACTTCTCTAAATCAGCGTATTTCTGGTTTAAATCTTCATAAGCAATTGCCAGTTCTTTTAATTTGAAATTTTCCTGTTCCAATTTAGAAAAGTTCTCTTCCAGTTCTTTGTGGTTTTCATGTAGTTCCAGGTGTTTATTTATTAATTCCTGGTTGTGCTTTTCTAAAACAATATATTTGAAATTCAGCTTTTTATGAGCCTCTTCAAATTCTTTTAACCTTAAAATTTCCTGCTTTAACTCAGAATTTTTAGTCTCTAACCCATAATTAAACTTCCTTAAATTTGCGAGTTTAAGGGATTCATGGCCCAATTCTGTTTTCAATTTCTGGTTAGTCCCTATTAATTCCTTTAATTTTTTCTTTAAATTGGAATCAATGCCGTCTAATTTATTTATAGGACTTGGAGCCTCTTTTGAATTCGAATTATTGTCCTTTTTAGATAAGTCAATCACGTCAGAATTTTCTGTTTCCAGTTCATTGTCTTTTAATGTAGAAAGCTGCTCTCCAGGATATTTTGATGATTTAGAATTCTTATTTTCGAGTTTTAAATATCTGTCCCTAATCGAATTTATCTTATCCTTTAATTCCAGATTTTCCTCTTCAACTTCGGCATTAATATCTTTTAGTTTGTTCTGGAATTCTTTAAGTTCCTGAATTTCACTTTCAAGTTCCAGCTTGGCGTCTTTTAGTTTAGAGTAGTCCTCTTTAAGGTCTCTATTTTTTTTCTTCAGCTGGTTATAACCCTTTTTAAGGAGTAAATTTCCTTCCTCAGACTTAAAATTACTCAGGTCATAAAACTGGCTTACAAAATCCTGCAACGTCTCATAATATTCCAGGTTTCCGCCGCATTGGCAGGTGTCAAATTCTTCTGGTGATTCCATGTCCTGTAATTTGTAAACATCATTACAGGTATCACATATTAAATAGCCCATTATATCATCTATTTTTGATATTCTTTAACCAATATATACAGCATAATTTATAATTCATTAATCATAGTTACAGCACATATTAACCCATTATATCATCTTGATAATCTTTAGTTAATTTACAACTATAACCTGTAAAACATCTAATCCTAGTTTTGCAATGGTTTACAGGCATTACACTCATTCATCCATCTATTTTGTAATCTTTACTCCAATATTCTAATTTGATTATTTGCAATAATTTATAGGATGCGCCACAATAAATAACCCATTATATCACCTATTTTTGATAGTCTAAGAGTCAATTTAAAGTGCATATGATACAATCCAACAATAATTTGCAGTATTACATTAACCTCTAATTCTTGATAGTCTTTAACCAATGATAACTGTAAATTCTTTAATCATTGATAGTTTTGCAGTGATTTATTATTTTCTATATTGATTAAAGAAAAATTTATTAATTAATGCACTTAGATATTTTTATTTAGTTAAGATACATCTTAGGGCTTCTTATTTAAAAAGCAAATGTTACTTTTAAAAGGCGGGGTTCATATCAAGCAGCAAACATTACAGTCAGCGGGTGAAAGTTCAAAATACTGGATTTACCGAATAGATGAAGAACACTTAAGCAGGATAGATGAGCAAAGGATATTATATATCACAAATCCAGAATCGAATGCCGTAAAATCAGTCAAGGCTGAAGATAAAATATTATTTTTCACTCCCTTTCAAAAGAGTATTTCATTTATAGGCTACGGTCCTGTAGAAGAGACATTTGACGGCCCAGAATACCTTTTAGATTCATTAAAATCAGGAAAAAAGATTAAATTAAAAGGAATAAAATATTTTACTGAGGCAGTGCCTGTAAAAGACATTGCAAATAATCTCAAATTTATAAAAAATAAAGAAAATCTGCCCTATCCATTTAAATCAGAATTTACAGAAATCAACGAGGAAGATTTTAACTATATAACAAGAAGGATGAATTCAAGTAAAACATTTCCTGTTTATTTTGAGAAGATGTCCTTTACAATGGACGAATTTTTAATGGGCTCAATTAGAGGCACCTATGAAATAGTTAAAAATACTGAAGAGTCCAACCAGATTGAGATAAAAGAGTTTATAAGGCTTTTACATAAATTTATAAACTCTTACGGCATTTCTAAGAGCTATGAAGACATCCTGGAATATTACTCGCAGAATGTCTGGAAGTTAGGGTTCAAACACAGCCCTTCAAGAAATCCAGATAATTTAGTTAAGTTATACGGCCCAAGGGGCAATTCACAGAGATTTGGATACATAAAACTAGTTTAGGGGCATTACATGGACGACTATGAAGACATTATTCACGCTTTAAAGGAAGGCAACGTACCGCCAAAGGGGACTTCCGAGATATGTGTAGGTAGAACCCTTGAAATTGAAGAGATGAAACGTTTATTTGAAAAAATAAAAAACGGCAAAGCTGCAACCAAGTTTCTTGAAGGTGACTACGGCGGGGGAAAATCTTTTCTGCTTAAAGTAATCGAGGAAATTGCATTTAAGGACAACTTTGTAGTTTCAAAAATAACCATAACCCGTGATATTCCATTCTACAAGTTTGAAGAAGTATACAAGAACATAGTCCAGACTTTAAGGTGTAAAACAGGGACCTCCCTTGAACACATCATTGAAAGGTGGCTTACAGGACTTAGAATGGTTGCAATGGAAGAAACTGAGGACGCTGCAAGACAGAATGGCATTGTAAGTGAAAATATGGTCCAGGATCTGGAAGAAACTCGAAAGTATTCTAATTCATTTGCAATTGCCATAGAAAAGTATCATCAAGCATTAATTTCTGGAGACACTGAAACTGCAAATTATGCACAGGCATGGCTCCGGGGAGATTCCAACATCCCATTTGCAGTCAAAAAGAAGTTCGGGGTCAAAGGGGATGTGACCAAAGAAAATGCATTCATATTTTTAGAAGCATTGTCTGCATTTGTAAGGTCCTTAGGATACAGCGGACTTGTAATCTTGGTAGATGAAGTTGAATATATCAGGTCTCTCCAGATGACAAAGCTAAGGGATGGTGCTTACGATTACATTCGTTTTATATTTGATGAGTGTAATTTAGGCAACTTCGAAAGCACTTTATTTATATTTGCAGGTACAAGTGAATTTTTCGAAGACCAGAAGAAGGGAGTGCCTTCTTACCAGGCATTGTATGATAGGATAAAAGATGCATTAGATACAGACCATAAAGACCTCAGAAAACCTATAATGAGACTTGAAGGGTTTAAAAAAGAAGAATTGAAAGAATTAGGGTCTAAGATAATAGAAATGCATGCTCAAGTCTACGACTGGGATGCGGGTTCCAGGATGAACTCCATTATCGACGAGCTCGTTGACATACATGAAAATAATGCCCTTTTAACTGGAGGTAAAACTACCCCCCGGGAATTTGTAAGGACATTTTTAAGTGTTTTAGATACTATTCAGCAGAACCCTGGCGAATTAGATTCAGATGATGCTATTTTGAAGATATTTGAAGAAAGAGAAGTAGAGGAAGAGTGGTAGAATAACCCACGTTTTCAATACTTTAGATCCCAGGCTGCAGAGGTTTATAGCAAACCGTATGAAATGGAAGGATTTAACCCCCATCCAGAAGGCTACCATACCTCGTTTTAGAGAAAATAAGGACATGCTGGTTATAGCGCCGACTGCCTCTGGTAAAACTGAATCAGTTTTAATTCCAGTTTTTGATGATATCCTCAAAAATAATTTAGAGCCTATGAGCGTGCTTTTCATATCCCCACTTAAAGCACTAATTAACGATACCCACCAGAGAATTGAATTCTGGTGTGATCAGTTTGATCTAACCGCAACAAAGTGGCATGGAGATGTAACAGCATCACAAAAATCATCATTTATTAAAAAACCAACTGATATACTTGTAATTACTCCAGAATCATTAGAAGTTATTTTAATGAATAAGTCCAGTGAAGTAAAGAATTCCATCTTTAAAAATTTAAAATACATAATCATAGATGAAATACACTATTTTGCTGATTCAGATAGGGGAACACAGCTTAATTCAATTATAAACAGCAGAATTAAAGCTTACTGCAGGAATGATATTTCCAGAATTGGGTTATCAGCCACGGTAGGGAATCCAGAAACAATTTTAAGCTGGCTGACTTCAAATGAAAACAGTGAAGTTGTGGCAGATAAAAACAGCAGGCCGTTTCAGTACAAAGTGATTTATGCAGATGATTTCAAGATAATTCAGACGGTAAGTAAATATTTAGATAAAAAAGTGGTGTTTTTTGTCCATTCACGTAAAGAAGCTGAAAAATATCATAATTTATTTAAAAAGCACTTGAAGGTTAAAAATATATTTATTCACCACTCTTCAATCCATAAAGACGCGCGGGAAGAGAGTGAAAGGAATTTCAAGCATGTTAAACATGGTCTGATGATAAGTACCAGTACTTTAGAGCTTGGAATTGACATAGGAAATATAGATGTTGTAATCCAGAAGAACCCCCCTTCAAATGTCAGCTCTTTCCTTCAGAAGGTTGGAAGAAGCGGCCGGAGGACAAAGATCCAGAGAACTATAATTCTCTGCGACAGTGAAGAAGAAATTGTCAAGTCACTTGCAGAATTAGCTTTAGTAGAAGAAAAAAAATTAGAACACATTAAATTACCTGAAAAGCCAAAGGATATCTATTTCCACCAGATATTAAGCACCATATTTGAATACGGAAGGATTAAGAAAAAGGACCTGTTTTTAATTCTTAAAGAGGCTTATGTGTTCTCTAAAATTGAAAAAAATGAATATCAATATTTCATAGACAATATGGTTGAAAAAGGGTTTATAGAAGAAAATGGCCCATATCTTAGTTTAGGAGATGCTTTTGAAAAGGAATTTGGAAAAAGGAACTTTTTAGAGTTTTACAGTGTATTCTGGCCCACTTATGAATTTACAGTTCTTGACGGGCGTAAAACCATCGGCAGTTTAGATTCGTCCTTTGTTATCAGTACACTGGAGAAAGGTTCTAACTTTGTTTTAGGTGGTGAAGTCTGGACTGTATCTAAAACTGACCATGATAATTTCAGGCTGAAGGTTAAAAAGGCAAAAGAAGGTGGAATTCCAAACTGGCACAGCGAAGGGGGAGTAATGGATTACCTGTTAACCCGGAAAATCTATGACATACTGCTTGGAAACTATAATAAAGAGCTCTTAAATGATTTTGATGAAGTCAGCCTCAAGGTAATAAAAGATCTGGAAGAAGACGGTCGGATTTCAGGTTTTGAGAATGGTAAGATACCAGTTCAATTTTATTTTGAGGAAAATAGAGTCTTTATCTACACATTTGCAGGTTTCAAGGTCAACTCATTGATATCTTCTGTTTTCAAGTTTTACCATGATATAGTCAGTGTTCATGATACACCTTACTATTCTTCATTTAAATTTAAAGGTATTCTGAAAATGGATGATGTTGAACACATAGCGGGCAATATTAAAGACATTCTAAATGATGAAGAATTAGAGAAATTCATGCTGGAGAAAACTAAAAAATTCATCAAAAACAAATTCATTAAATATTTACCTGAAAAAGACCATGCAGAACTTAAAATGCAAATTCTATTTAACAAAGAAGATACAATTCACCTTTTTGAAAACAATTCTTTAAAATTGATTGATTCTTCTGTTTTCAGTACATGGTAAAAATTTACCCCAGTCCATGTAATCTTTTTCTCAGGGATATTATCTTTAATCAGCATTACTAATCTGCTTAAAGTATTACATTTATAATAGTAGTAAAGGTGGTATCATGGTAAGTGTTACAAAAAAATATCAGGTAACCATTCCAAAGAAAGTGAGGGATGACCTTAACATTCATCAAGGAGACAAGGTAGTTTTCGTGAAAAACAATGAAGGGAACTGGGTTATGATGACAGTCCATGAATTACGTGATAAAATGATGGAAGCATCAGAAAATATTGAAGAAACCGTAAAAAAATCACGAGAAGGCTTTAAAAAATGAGCTAAAGAGAATTTAGGCTCATTAAGCAAACAAAAGAAGAAATCTTAACGGTGATTGAATGAAACTGGACCTCGATACCAATGTGTTTAATAACAGACAATTCTGTGACTGGCTCTTTCTACAGGACAAAGAAAAGTATTTGCCTGCCGTTGCTTATATGGAATATCTTTACCATCATCTAAAAAAAGGAAACACAGAATCTATGGTTGATGCATTTTTAGAACAGATGAACATTGTTGTTCCATTTGGAAAAGATGAAGCAGTACAAGCGGCTCTTGGGTCTTTTGGAAATTGGGATTTTGGTGATAATGCTAGAGAATACACTATTGGAGCCACAGCTATCAAGCTAAATGCAACACTGGTTACAAATAATATAAAACATTTTAAATGGATGGAAAATGTTACTACGCCTGAAGACATACTTAAAAATACTGAGCTTTAAAATAAATCTCTACTTCTGTTTTTAGCAAATATGAATTATAACCACGTAAATCCATTATTCCTTATTTTTATCATCTGATTTTCTAGATAGACTATCCCCAAATTCCATGTACCTCTCATTGGAGTTCAAAACAATTAGATTTTTCCGGGTTCTGGTCATTGCGGTATAAACCATGGAGTCAAGATTCTCATCACCGTTCCATCTTGTGGGAATCAACATGATAACGTGAATTGCTTCCCATCCCTTGAAGCTGTGAATGGTACTTATCTTTAAACGGCTGTCTTCAAGGGGAAATGCCTTTTTGTGGCGGGAATATCTAGTTCTGTCTTCTTCAAAGACATGGTTGACGTCGATATTCCTTTTTTTAAACAGCTTGACAGCTTTCATTCCCATCTTTTTGGTGGGAAGTAGAATAACAATATCTGATGCCTGGCCTTCTCCAAAGCCCCTCTGCTGATATTTGAGCAGTGTGTATGCATTTTTTATTTCATGAAGCCAGTCTATCTGTTTTATGTTTTTCCATTTAAAAATGGGCGGCCTTTCAAAAAGTGTCAACTGTGCATATTCTTCTGATTCAATCATATTATCCAGGCCAAAGGTTTCGCTGAATTTATTGGCCACAGAACCTATTTTTGGCGGCAGCCGGTAGATTGTGTTCAGCTCCCCCCATCTACCGCGGAACTTGACACTGGCCATATTGTCAATCCAGCTGAGTTCACGCCCGTAGATATTCTGGTTTTTATCACAGACAAACAGGAGCTCGTCTCTTTCATTTAAAAATTTAGATAGTAAATTGTACCATTCCCATTTACAGTCCTGGCCTTCATCGATGAGTATTGCATCGAATTTGAACCTGTCAATGTTGATATCAGAAATTGCATCTTCCACTTTCGGGACAACTTCATCGAAGTAATTTTTACTGGGTTTTGGTACAGATAGTTCATTTAAAATGTCGTTGCAGAACCCGTGGAAATGGTTGAATGTAATGTTTTTCCACTCAAAGTCAAATGGTGCCCTTGCAATCATATCCTTAATATAGTGCCAGAGTGTGAGGTTGAAGGTCATTACAAGAACTTTATGTCCTTCAGCTGCTAATTTTGCTGCCCTGTATGCTATGACCAGAGTTTTTCCACTGCCTGCAGCTCCTCGAATACGTCTATGTCCGGGTTTAGGTTTTGAGTGGTTCTTTTGTTTTGCAGTTAATTTAAGTTTTTCACCATGTCTTTTACTGTGAAATGGTGGGTTCAGCCAGAATTCTATTTCATCAGCCCACGCTTTTGCCATATAACTGCTTCTTTCAAAACCTGCACCTGGAACTACATATTTAACATTTTCTTCAGTTAAGTCATCGAAACCTGCTATTGTTGGATAATTACGGTTGTCAAATAGTTCCCTTGCATTGTCTCCACTTATATTATGTATATAGATTCCAGTCTGTACAAGTGCAAATAATCTGTTATTTTCATCGATTTTCTCGCCCATATCAGGGATTATTTGCTCAATTATCTTGTTCCTGTAATTATTCACCTGCTTTATATAGGCCGAAGTTTCTTCCAGGTTATATTCATGGTCATAATTTACAGATTTCCATTCTTTAACAGAGTAAATCATTAATCCTACATTAGGGTTTAAGATGACAATATCCGGACGGCCGTTATTTAGGTAAGGCCTTATAAAAATTTTCCAATCTTCAGGTAAGTTGTCATCCAGAAAACGGGCCAGTGCATTTTCGCCTTCAGTTAGAGGTTCCTTAAATTTTTCGATTTTCTCCCAAGAAGGATAAATTCTCATGTTACTCAAAATAAAAAGCTCCCAATTTAAAACTAAATTCAATTGTAAATTCAGTAATTCTATAATAGTAGGTTAGTGAGTTATAATAAAAATAGTTTTTATAAGTCTGGTTATTTTATTATTTTAAAAAGTAGTTTACTATAAAACAAATATTGTATCTCCATAATAAGAGTAGTGGATTATAAGAATAGTTTTTATAAGTCTGGTTATTTTATTATTTAAGAAAATAATTCAAAAATAAGACTTGTAACGATTACATAACAAAAATAAATTAAATGATAGCATGATTTACACAATAGGTCACAGCAACATGACTCAGAAATCTTTTGTTGATATACTGAAGTCATTTAAAATAGATATTGTAGTAGATGTGCGCAGTTCACCCTACAGCAAGTTCGTATCCCATTTCAACCGAGAGGATATCAAGAGAAGTTTGATTGAAAATGGTATGAGATACATATTCCTTGGTGACTATATCGGCGGAAAACCCAGAGATAAGAAATATTATGAAAACGGTGAAGTAAATTACAGGTTAATAGCACAAAGTGACCGTTATATCGAAGGGATAAACAGGATAATTGAACTGAATAACGAGAATAATATTGTTCTAATGTGTAGTGAGGAAGATCCTTATAACTGCCACAGACATAATTTAATAACTCAAACTCTTGTTAAAAAAGGTTTAGAAGTAACTCATATCAGAAAAAACAGCAAAATAGACAAAATAACTAATTTAGATAAAAAAGATATTCAAACAACTTTGTTTTGATTTTAAATTTTTAAAAGTAATTTCTTTCTTCCGCATATTGAATTGTAAATTAAAATTGTTTTTGAAATTGAATTTTAAAGATTATTTGTTTAAAGATAATCCTATTATATATCTGTAAATTTTTGTTAAAAATCAGAATCTTAAATATTGTTGTGAGTGAACTTTTACAGTTACTCTCGCGAAATTATTAATTTAAAATAAAAATAGTATTAAAACAATGTTAAAATCAAATTAAAAAAAAAAAACGAGTTTGTGATTATGAGAGTGGCCGGCAACGTTTTAAGCTTCCCATAAAAGACATTATAGTACCACTTAAAACGCAGGAGGACTTTACTTCTGGGATCGAAACGAGACCAGGTGTAACCCCTCCGCTATGGTCGCCGAACCATAATAATAATATAAAAAACGGACTATTTAAACTTTTCCATGCATACACTTCACCCAAACTGTAAACACCTAACCAGAACAAACAAAAAAATATAACCAATTAGACTAACAAATGCTAATGAAATCACACCAAATGGACGTTGGAAATAGCGGGCTGAACAACTCGGTCCGAAAACCTCGAAGCTTACACCCCTACCCCATCAATCAGGTCTTCTACCCATGTCCAAAAGTTGCTTATTTTCGGGGGAAACCTCAGG
>NZ_JQJK01000015.1:0-220930 GCF_000745485.1 Methanobacterium veterum | reverse complement strand
TTATAAGCGTCACGGCCGAAAATTTCTTTTCAAACCAACGCATACTATACGCGCAAACTGTAGATTAACAAACTTTCTAGAATTTATTGCACAAAGTTCGAATTTCAAACTATCAATATCAAATACATAATATTTTAACAAATTTTTTGGAATTTGATAGAAAAATTTGACGAAATATATTCTACTTCGCTATACTATTGTATGGCGAACTAAATTTAACGAAACAATCAAAAACATTGTGTTTGCATGCTTGGATTTTCGAGCGATTAAATGCCCCATTAACTATTCCGTCAATAATTCCACCATACACGATATAACCTACCAAAATTCCCACAATTAGAAAACATACAACAGAAATGAGTAATTCAAAAACTGATTTAACCCCAATAACAGCTAAAATATGGTTATTATAACTGCAATAATAAATCCTTCAATTACAGCCCCCAAACCCATTTAATATCCTCTCCAATGAATTGGATAGTAAAAAAATCACTCATCAGCATCTACTGTTTCTCTAAAGACATTTCCACAGTTACCACAGATAAATTGAACTTCAACACAAAACTCAGTTAAGTAACTTGCCATATAACGAATTTTTTCTGTATCTTCACATACCGGACATTGGACCATTTTAATTCACTTCAAATTTAGAAAATTTGTTTTCAAACCTTCAGCATACCCCTTGTAGTACTAATTATTATATTTATATTATTTATTATAACTACCCCTTTCAAATATTAAAATTTAAAAATTTTCTACTGCAATTTAATGAAAACTTAATATTTTAAGATAAAAAACAAAATTCATTCCAATTAAATTCCATTAAACTTAAAAATTTAGAATTAACCCGAATAAACCCACTATATGCCTAATTAATAAAAATTAAAATTCAAAATGTTCAAGATGTACCTATTTCAACCATTTGAGCCATATGTAACTATACAAAATCAGGATTTTTTCAAAAAAAAGTAAATTTAACTAAATCTGGAATGTATTACATATAGCTTAATTAACACTAAAATGTTTTTTTAAATAGAAATATACCAACCCAATATTGAGCTCATTTTCAAAACGTGTTTGAAAAAAATAAATACTACTCCATGAATAAGTATTACTATTTTATATAAAATTATTAAAACTTAAAAATGTGGAGGAGATATACTATGGTTGAGATCGGTTATAAACTGGGTAGTGAAAAATACCCCCCATTAGAATTAGTGCATAATGCTAAAAGAGCAGAAGATGCGGGATTTGATTTTGCGATGATTTCAGATCATTATCACCCCTGGATAAATAAAGAAGGGAACAGCCCTTTTGTCTGGGGTACACTTGGAGGTATATCCCAGGCAACAGAAAGCATACCTGTTGCAACAGGGGTTACCTGCCCCACATTTAGAATACATCCTGCAATTATTGCTCAAGCTGCAGCTACGGCCGCATCAATGCTTCCAGGAAGATTTATGCTGGGAGTAGGTTCTGGAGAAAATTTAAATGAACATATTTTAGGCGATGAATGGCCCCCAACCCCTACAAGAATAGACATGCTTGCAGAAGCTGTAGATATAATTAGAACCCTGTGGAATGGAGGCAATGGACTGCAGGATTATGATGGATGTTATTACACGGTTGAAAATGCAAAGGTCTATACCAAACCTGAAGAATTACCTCCAATTTATATAGCTGCAGAAGGAGAAATGGCATCTGAATTAGCTGGGACAAGTGGCGACGGATTAATAGCACAGTCTCCTGAAGAAAACATAACAAAAAAATTTAATGAATCTGGAGGAGAAGGCAAACCATGTTATGGTGAGGCTGCAGTCTGTTGGGCAGAAGATGACAATGAAGCAAAACGTACAGCTTACAAATACTGGCCAATAAAAGCAAATACAGTCCAGTTAAATGGAGATTTGTCAACACCATCCCATTTTGAACAGCTTGGAGGAATAATTAACGAAGATATTCTCGCTGAACAAATGGTCTGCAGCAGCGATCCTCAAGACCACATAGATGAGATTAAAAGCTATGTTGATGCAGGTTTTGATCATGTCTGTATTCAGCATGTAGGTAAAGACCAGCCAGGTTTCATAGAATTCTGCGAGAGGGAAATTTTACCAGAATTTAGAGACTAATCTATATTCATCATATATTCTGCAGTAACCTAATCCAATATACAACACGCTGATTCAACATTAAACAACTTTAATTATTAGCTATTAATTACATAGTATATTCAAAGTTACAGAGGAGATTTTCATGGGCGCGATAACGGTTTGTATTCCAGATGAGTTAGAAATAGCATTTAGGAGAATTACAAGAATTAAATACGGTGATAAGCAGGGGCGTCTTTCAAGGGGAGCTACAGAAGCTCTCTACGAATGGTGCAGAAAGGAAGGTTTTGAGTACATTGAATCTGAAGATAAGGCATGTGAGTAATTGAATCTAAAATAATTGTTTTTTGATCAACAACCCAAAAATTCACAAATTTCCGAGCGGTTGATTTGAAGATAAAACATATGAGTAATTGAATCTAAAATATGATCTAACTAATCTATTCCCTTACAAACACAATATTTACATAACGACAGCTTATCATTAATAAAAATACGCTTTCCAGTACAGTAATAAACACCTTCTTTTTCATATACCCCTTCCGTCATAACCTTTGGTTGTGTTTGAAGGCTCTCAAAATCTGAGATTTTGAAAGCACCATTTGAAAATACAATTCCTGGAGGATGTAACGGCTTTTTTGCAATAAAAATCAAATATATAGATATTGCCTTGATAAATTCTTTAAAATCTTTATCATCTGGTGTATATAAACTAAAATAATGATCAATCCTGTTTTGAAGGTCTTTTAATTCTTCTGCATCAACTTCTTCGTCCAATCCGTTGCATGATGAGTTTAATATCTCATTGAAATTTTCCAAATTGTATCTGGACATAATTTGATTTAGAGAATCTTCTTCTCCACTATCCTCCATTTTCGGTTTGTATTTTTCCATACATTCTTTAAGCTTCAAAAGTAACTGTGAAGTTTTCATCGATATCAACGTTATATTTTATTTTCATATCATTTCCAGTTATCTAATTTAAATATAGACACCTTTTTATTAATTAGATTATAATATTAATACGATCTACTCAAAAGGGTGTCATTATGCCTTATTTAATCTGCGATAAATGTAATCTCTACTATGAAATTAACGATAGAAGTGAAATGAATGATTTTCATACATGTGAGTGCGGTAATGAACTCCAGTATTTCAATACAATTGAAGAATACATGTACGGAGAGCCGCAAAATTCATATATTGCAGACGATAAGGTAGAAGAATCTGATGGAAAGGGAATATTCTACTCAGTTAATAAAAAAAATCTTGTAACTCTCCAGATGGAAATGTTAAAAGAAAATAAAGAGCGTAAAGAAAAGGAACATTTAAAAAGAGATCTTAATTACAAAATAAACCATGCTATGGAAGCTGCCAGAGAGAAAGGCTCAAATAATTCAAAAAATGAGTATGAACCCATGATTGTTAAGGAATACGGAGATAATCCCTTTAAAAAACAAAAAGAAAAACTAATGCGCACCATGGAATTATTAAAAAAATGGAAAGGGGAATAATCCCATTAATTATACGCTATTTTTAATTGATAATTACATCAGTCCCTGTTCTCTTTTGGTAAACATGTAAGCAGACACGAAAATCATCAACAGTGCAAATGCAGATATGACCAGTGTGCTGAGCTCCAGAGGAAGTGCAGACTGATTTAAAATAACACTTCTAAGTGCATCAACTCCATATGTAAGAGGATCTAAGTATACTGCAAATTGGAGCCATGTAGGAAGCCCTGTAACAGGGAAAAGAGCCCCGCTTAATAGAAATATTGGCAGCACAATGAAACTCATTATCAGGTTAAATCCTTCCATGCTGTCAGTTAAGGACGCAATTAACAATCCTAAACCTGCAAATCCCAGCGATATAATAATTATCAGCACAATACTGATTATGAATGCAACGACTGTCATTTGAACTCCGACTACAAATGAAAGCAGTAATAAAATAACTCCCTGAATCAATGCCGCTGTGCCGATACCCAGTGATTTACCCAGTACGATTGATGGACGAGATATTGGAGCTACCATTATCTCTTTTAAGAACCCATACTGCCGATCCATGATTACAGATAATCCCGAAAATATAGTGGTAAACAAAATTGTCTGCCCAATGATGCCTGGATAAATGAAAGCCTGATATCCACCAGGAATTCCTCCAAAGCGTATCGCAGAGCCTAAACCAGTTCCAAATATCAAAAGCCATAAGAGAGGAGTTACTACTGAAGTCAAAATTCTTGAGCGGTACCTGACGTATCTTTTAGTTTCCCTAAGCCAGATGGTATATATTCCTTCCAGTTCAGGCATTATCTTCCCTCCCCAACTATTTTAGAACCAGTATATTTAATAAAAACATCTTCCAGGTTAGGGTGTTCCACCTCTATCGAATTTATATGAATATCGTGGGAACTTGCAAATTCTACCACCTCAGGTACTAAATTTTCGCCTCGCTCTACCATCATTTTCACTTCGCCGTCTGTAAAGAAAACATCTCTGGTAAATTTCAGTTCGTTAGCCTTTTCCACAAATTTTTCAGGATCATTTACTTTAAGAGTTATAGTATCTGCTTTTAATTCTCTTTTAAGGTTACTTGGAGAATCTGCAGTGATTATCTCCCCTTTATTTATGATGGCCACTTCATCACACAGCTGATCTGCCTCTTCCATATAGTGAGTGGTTAAAAGCACAGTAATATCCTGAGTTTGAGTCATATTGTAAATATACTCCCAAATATTTTCCCGTGTTTGAGGGTCCAATCCAAGGGTAGGTTCATCTAAAAAAAGCACTTTAGGATGATGTATAAGTCCCCTACCAATTTCAAGTCTCCTTTTCATTCCTCCAGAGTATGTTTTTATGTATTCGTCCACTTTTTTTCCCAGAGCTATGAGTTCTAAAATTTCATCAATACGTTCTTCTCTAACATCTCTAGGCACTCCATAAAGAGAAGCGTGCATTTCAAGATGTTCTCTACCAGTCAAGATATCGTCGAGAGCTCGGGATTGAAATACTATCCCTATAGATTCCCTAACTTCTTTAGCCTGTTTTACTATGTCATAACCATTTACAGTTGCAGTTCCTGATGTGGGGCGCAGTATTGTACATAACATAGATATAAGTGTAGTTTTTCCAGCACCATTAGGTCCTAACACGCCATATACCGTATTTCTAGGAACTTCCAGATTAATGGAATTCACAGCAATGAAATCATCATATCGTTTAGTGATATCTGTAGTTTCTATAACATTTCCCATAATATCCCCCAGCAGTTTGTCCTGTTTGACTGTAAAAATGCGTCAAAAGTATGATTACATTAAACAGATTATAAACATTATTATAATTTGTTTTTGAAAAGATATATATTTTTAAGTCTTATTTCAGTGGACTACTTAAATAAAAGGAAATAACTGCATTATTGAAGTATAAAAATCAAAATATGTAAGTAGTATCATCAAATTAACTTATTCTTTTTTGAAAAACTGCCAACAGAAATTTAGAGACCGTATCTTAACTTAGTAAATATATTTAAAATAATAAAACTATGTAATAATATTTAATAATTTCATAATACATATATACTACAGATGAATAATGACTCTAAAATAATATTAACTATTTTCCTGGCTGCAGGACTGCTAATTTTTATTAAAGGTTTAAATGAAAATTTAGGAATTATAGACATAATTACAATCTTTGTGACGTTTATATTCTTTTTAACAGGTTTTGCATTTTTAACCGCTTCAGTACTAACTCTAATAAGCCGGATCTCAACTATTTTATTTAAAAAATAGGAAATGTTAAATCAATAAAATGTAAAAATGTGTTAATTTTCACATTAAACACCCGAATTATCATATAATTTAATTTTAGCCACACAAATGACTAATTAATTCACTCTTCTCATTTTCCGAGTTAATATCTTTAAAACAACTGCATAAATTATATATATTTTTTATTATAAAAATATAATACAATCATACATAAAATACGTGAATTCAATGAAAATGATGCAAATTAAACTGCATTATAGCTGAACTAGTTAAATTCGCTAAATTATTGGAAGCCATATATTGAAAAATATGTCAGGATGAGAATATGATATTTGAAATAATCAAAAGCGAAGGAATAGCACATAAATCCTATTTTATAGGATCAAAAGGAGAAGCTGCAGTTATAGATCCCAGGAGAGACTGTGACTCATATGTAGGCTATTCAAAAAAACATGATATGGAAATAACTCACATATTTGAAACTCACTGTAATGAAGATTATGTAATTGGTTCACTTGAACTTTCAAAAAGAGTAAATGCCAAAATATATCACGGTAAGAATTTAGATTTTGCCTATGGAAATCCTGTAAGTGAAGGGGAAAAGTTTAACATAGGCTCTGTTGAATTAGAAATTCTTGAAACACCAGGACATACCGATGAGAGCATATCAATCGTGCTCACAGATAAAGAAGTGTCTGATGATGCATATATGATCTTTACAGGTGATGCCCTTTTTGCAGGTGAAGTTGGAAGAACTGACCTTTACGGTGAGGAAAAAGTGTATGAAATGGCAGGGAAACTTTATGACAGCCTCCATCAAAAGATCCTTCTTTTAGGTGACCATATTCTTGTTTATCCAGCACATGGATCTGGTTCTGTATGCGGGGCAGATATCCGTGAAAGTGAATTTACAACAATAGGGTATGAAAAGAAAACCAATCATGCCCTCCAAATGAATAAAGAGGAGTTTATTAAGTTTAAATTAAATGAAAAAATGGTTAAGGCACCTTATTTTGATAAAATGGTCGAATATAATAAAAATGGAGCCCCTATCCTCTGCAGACTTCCATATCCTCATCCATTAAACCTAAGTGAATTTAAAAAACACATGAAAGACACCCAGGCTGTAGACGTTAGAATGGCTGCAAGTTATGCAGGCGGGCATATCCCCAACACATTAAACATCTGGAAATACGGCCTGACCTATTTTGCGGGATGGACGCTTAATTATGAAGACCCAATTACCATAATTGACGAGAATAATGAGTACATGGATCAAATTTTGAGATACCTCATAAGGCTTGGATACGATAACATATTTGGATACTTGGCGGGTGGATTTACCAGCTGGTACACAAAAGGAGAAGAAATAGAAACAGTTGATATCTGGTCTGTACATGAATTAAAAGAGCGCCAAGATGATGATTCAATATTCATTCTTGATGTGAGAGAGTCCAGAGAATGGGAAGACGGATATATTGATGGTGCCTACCATATCTACGTCGGAGACCTGCAGTACTGCCTTGATGAAGTTCCCAAAGATAAATATATTGTTGTATACTGCGATACTGGAAATAGAGCCAGCATAGCAGCCAGTATATTGAAAAATAACAGATATAAAAAAGTTGCTAATGTTTTAGGCAGTATAAGTGCATGGAAAGCAGCGGGATATCCCCTGGTTAAATGAGGTTACAATATGAATTCTATTTTAGATCTTGAAGAAAGAGTAAATAGATTAAAAAAAGAAGATGAAGACTCATTTAGACTGTTTAATAATATTTTTCACGTATCAAGCGCCACAGGAAACTTGAAGATACCACCATCATTTAAGGAAAAAGTTCATACATATTTTGGAAATAAAGACGACTCTGGAAAGATTATAGAGTCCAAAAATGAAGTCATTGAGGGAATACAAACACAGGAAGTGATTAAGACCTACAACAAATGGACAGGTGAAGGATCTCTGTTCAATTCTTTAAGGGCAAGTAGGCCAGGAATGAAGCCTCAAGAGAAAAGCCAAGAACAGAAAAAAGTTCAAGAATACATTGAAAAATCTAAAGAAAACTGCGACTTTTGCCAGGCTGAAAAATACACTCCAGAGGATATATTTGGAAGAATTCAAGGTGAACACTGTATTACTGGAGCAAATATTGCCAAATATGACGCATGGAGCAGTATGGTATTTTTTAAAAAGCATAACCCCCTTGATTTCACACAGGAAGAACTATCTGATTATATAGAAACTGGGTTTAAATGGTTTAAAAAAGTCAATAATCACGACAAACAGTTCACATCTCCACTTTTTATCTGGAACTGTCTTCCAAAAGCAGGTGCTTCACAGATCCATGGTCATGCGCAGGTTTTAATCACCAAAAGCGTTCATTATGCTAAAACACAATTTTTAAGGAAAAATTTTAGAAGCTACATGCAGTTAACCGGCCGGAACCTTTTTAGAGACACATATAACATTCATAAGGCACTTGGGCTTGCCTTAGATGGTGATGTAAACGGTTTTGCAAGTTTAACTCCCCTCAAAGAGAAAGAATTCATAATTATTTCAAGAGATAATCCCTCAACAAATGAAGACGTAAAAGAGGCCGTTTATAGAGTACTTCGATGTTATATTGATGAACTAGGTGTAAACAGTTTTAATTTAGCTATTTCTTGCCCTTCATTCGGTGAGACATTTCTTCCATATGTTATAAGAATTGTAGATAGAGGCAGTATTTTTAAACAGGTTGCAGACATTGGAGCTATGGAATTATATGGAAGCAGTGTAATTTCAGATGATCCATACAACGTTATTAAAGCTGTAAATGAGTTTAAACATGATTGAAGTCTGCCAAATTTGACATATTTGTGCTATTAATCAGAGTTATGTGTATTAAAAACATTTAAAATTCTTATTTTTATTAAAGTTTAATTTGTTAGCTTTAACTATCATACTTACATAAAATTTTTTAATAATAGAATTTATAATTATAATACGGTGTTTTCCATGAACATGATAAAAATTCCAGCTATGGACAAGGAAGAATATGATGAGTTAATTAAACAAAATTTTATTGGTCGAATTGCATTTAAAGGAGAAAATTATCCCTATATCACCCCATTCATGTACATCTTTGACGGAGGATTCCTTTATTTTCTGTCAACAAAGTACGGTAAAAAAATTAAAGAAATTAAGCTGAATTCAAATGTAGCTGTTGAAATAGAAAAATATTCCGAAGATATGTCCAATTATAAATTTGCAAATCTTCAAGGACGTATAGTTGAAGTAGAGGATGAAGAGGATAAAAAAAAGATTAAAGAAATGTTTATACAAATGATCAAAGATAAAAACCTCTCAAATAAAGCTTTAGCTGCTATAGGTCACTCTCCCGATGAATCTATCCAATTGATCCTGGAAGAAGACAGAACTATGGTGTGGAAACTAGTAGACTTAAAACAAATTGTTGCCCTTAAAAATCCATGATTAGTTCTATACTACCATTATTCTTTTTATCCAGACCCCTCTTTTTAACATACATATAATCATACTAAAATAATGTAATGTATTAACCATGTTGGACATATATAATTTTTAAATTTACAGAGTTGAATTTTTTAAGTAATCTCGGAGTGAGGATATGAAAGATTTGAATATAAATTCTATAAATGAATCTCTCATTGAAAATAAGTACATTCCAGATGACAAAATAGGCACCATAGTTTTCATCGCACTATCTTTAAAAAAACCTATTTTAATTGAAGGCCCTCCAGGCACCGGCAAAACAGAACTTGCAAAAGCACTGTCCAGATCGCTAAAGCGGGATTTTTTCAGAATACAGTGCTATGAAGGAATAACCTTTGAACAGGTTGTGGGAGAATGGAACTATCAAAAACAGCTTCTATTTTTAGAGATGGCCAGAATAGAAAAACAAAGCACAGAAATATTCCATGAAGAATTTTTTATAAAAAGATCACTACTTTCAGCTTTTAAAAATAAAAACCCCTCCATTATTTTAATAGATGAACTCGATAAGGCAGATGAAGAAGTTGAAAGTTTCTTACTTCAAGCCCTGGCAGAAAAAGAGATCACAGTAAATGATCTTGGGACTTTTAATCTTGAAAACGACCTTTTAATGGTTATAACTTCAAACTCTCAAAGAAAACTTCTAAATGAAACAAAGGATCGTTGTCTACACCTTTACATTGATTATCCTAGCTCTCAAAGAGAAAAGGAAATCGTAAACATGCATCTACCAGAGGCTCCTCAAGAAACTGTAAGTGAGATTGTTAACATTATGCAGAGAATAAGGAAGCTTAAACTCAGCAAAAAGCCTTCTATTCGTGCTACAGTTGATCTTGTTAAAACGTTAATCGCTATGGATAAAGAAGAGCTGGACAATGATTCATTTGAAAAAACTCTAGGAGTTATTTTAAAAGATGAAGAAGATAAAGAGAAAGTTCAAAGTTTCAGGTATTTTTCCAAATAAAATTATAAAAACCCATTAAAACATGATAGATATGCTGGATAAAATAATTGAATTTTCAAGTTCTTTACGTGCGTTAGGAATTCCTGTAAGCGTGCGCAGTACTGAAACAGCCTATAAATCTGCTCTTTTAATTAAAAATGACTTAAAAACTTTAAGAGAAGCTTTAGCTTGTGTTTATGTTAAAGAGCAGGACCAGCGGGAAAAATTTGATATGATTTTCAATATAATTTTTGAAAAAAAATTACAGGTAGAAGTTCAAGAATCAGTGGACTTAAATAATGAGGTATCAGATTTAAAGGATGTAACAGGGCAGCAATCAGAAGAAATTAAAGAATCACGAAAGGTGAATAAAGCAGTAGCCCGTCTCTCAAATGAAATACAGAATATGTATATAAATAAAAAATCTGGAAATTCTGAGGAAGAAAATGGAAAAAATTTACCAAATAGCCAGAGACTTAGCGGAAAGTTAAATCTTGAAATTACTAGATTAAATAATAAAACACGGCAAAAAGCAGTAGAAAAACTTTTAGACAGCGGCTATAAAACAGAAGATGTACTCAAAGCTTTAAATCAGCATGATATAAACTCAAACATTGAAAAAATGAGCTTTACAGACCTTCTTCTTCTAAACAACATGGTTCTAAACCGATTATATCCTAAGATAATGGATCTCTGCCAAAAACTTGGCAAAAAGATTGTTACTAAACGCTCAAGACGTTTTAAATTGTCATCTAAAGGAAAAACCAATATTAGAAAAACCATAAGAAAAAATATGAAATACGGCGGAGTTTTTCTAGAAAGGGTAAATGAAAAGCCAAAGCTGAGTAAAATGAATCATTTTTTCTTAAGTGATATAAGCGCTTCCTGTGATTGGGTAAGCAACTGGTTTTTCGGCATTATTTACGCGTCTCAAAAAGCTTTTAATAAGGCAAGGGTATTTGAATATGATAATGAAATAATTGAAGTTACATCGGCACTTGCTGAACCAAATATCGAAAGGGCATCTGATAAAGTATTTGAAGTTAGGGAAAAAAATGAAAAAGTAAATCGATGCTCAAATATGTTCTCATCATTTAAAAGCTTCTTAGAAGAATCTAATATAACCAATAAATCCTATGTAATTATTTTAACCGACTGCAGAGATTGGATGGGTCCCAAAATATCTGAAAAACCCAGAAGTGCAGAGTTAATTCAAGAAATGGTCAATAAGTCAAAGAGGGTGCTGATACTAAATCCAGAACCAAAAATTCAGTGGAATAAATTTGGCAGCTGCGTTTCCCATTATGAAGATGCAGGAGCAGAACTTTTTAGTGTCCGGAATCTGGAGCAGCTGGCAAATTTGATAGGTGAAATTTAAACTCATCACTTCTTTTTAAGCCTTTCCTGAACTTTTTCGCCTGTAAGTTCCCTGATGGCGTCAGCTGCTATCCATTTAGCACTTTTTGAATCAATAGTGCTGATTTCTTCTGCAATTTCAACAGCCCTCCTATTTAAATTAATATTACGTTTTCCAATCTGCCTTAATGCCCAGTTGACAGCTTTTTTAACGAAATTCCGGTTGTCTAACGATTCTCTTATAATTAAAGGGAAGAATTCCTCAAATTTTTCATCATCTGCCTTTTTATCATGCACCGCTAGAACAGCAATCATTGCAAATGCGGCCCTTTTTACAAATTCTCCCTCTCTGGTGCTCCATTCAAACACTTTTTGGCGTGCAAAAGGAGTTTTACGGAATAAATTTATACAGCACTGGTCGCAGACATCCCACGAATCAAATCCAGACACCCAGTTTTCCATCTGATCTTCTGTAACCATTTTTGGATCCTCAATTAAACCTGCAAGTATTTTTGTCTCGCCGTATCCTGCGTTCCATAACTTCTCTGCAAGCTCATGGTCTTTACCTGCGGTTTTAGCTATGCGCCTTAATTCAGGCATTCTCACACCATAGGTTTTGGTGTGGTTTATTCCAAATCTAGCCCTTCCTTCCACATCTTCAAGGTTAGATAATGATTCTAGTTCTGTAATAATTTCTTCAAACTGCATAAATTCCACCTGCTATCCATAATAACTCTTTAATACCCTCAGAGCATTTAAAGTGATCCATTTACTTTCTTTTCCTTTCATTTCTATGCTCGTATGGAAGCGCCCGTTGAAAGTATTTTCCAATGCCCATCTGCCTTCGCTATTCTGTTTGGAAACCATTATATCTAGGGCTTCCTGCATCCTTTCATCTTTATAGCCCCGTTTAGTAAGCAGTCCTAAAACTTCCAGGGCATCTATGTTCCACATCAATGGAAAACCAAATTCCAACCATTTAAACCTACCTTCAGCTGGGGGTCGGCTCCTTTTATGAATGCTGTGATTAAGCATATGCTCAGCACATTTAGATATGCAATTTTCCATTTCTGGTGTTCTCTTATTTTCAGGAATTTCACTGAATACTTTAAGAGACTTTACAATGATACTGTGGCAAGTACGCCTTCCCCAGCACTTTTTCCACACCGCATATGGCCCTCCTTCAGGAAGCTCTACAGGTCCATCATCAAACCTCTGATGAGCTATAAGCCATTTAACTGCTTTTTGAACTCTTTCATCATCCAGATACCCCAATCGAATAAGACTCCACACCATGTTAGCAGTAAGACATGGTAAAATTCTTTCAGCATCACCAACACCGTTATCATCACTTATATATGCAAAAGCGCCGCTTTCAGGATCCTGGGAATTTTTAAGCATGAATTCACAGGTATTTTTAATTCTTTCGTCTGCACTATCTGCACCAAGTTCAGCGAGGATTATCAACTGCCATGAAGTTCCCTTATATTTACCCCTTACATAGAAATTACCTGGAATGCCCCAGTAGCCTCCATCTTCCTGTTTAGCTAAAATTTTAGGCACAGTTCCAGTTTTCATGATGTCGGCTTTGGCTTTCTTAACTTCAGGATCATTTTCTGGCATTTCAAATATGTCCCTAAGAGTGAAATATCTAACTGAAGGATTATTTTCCTCTAAAAGCCATTCTGTTGGGTCTGCGTTTAAAAAAGGTTTCCAGTCGGTCATGTTTACACCACATTATTTCAAATTGAATAATCTTGCCGCGTTTTCACCCAGTATAAGTTTTTTATCATTGTCCGATATATTTAGGCCATTAATTCTTTCAATATCTTTTCTTGGATTTATCCAGGGATAATCTGAGCCGAATAATATTCTATCAGATCCAATAGTTCTTATTAAGTCCACAGCCGCTCATCGTCCAGCGTAGTTGGACTGTTTATATATGAAATCGCAATTGCAGTGTCAAACATAACCTGTGGAAATTTATCAGCAATTTCAATGCTCATATCCCATGATCCACCTCCCATATGTGCTAGAATCAATTTAAGATCACTAAATTCTTCTAAAACAGGGCTCCATCTTTCTGGTTCTCCAAACATAGATTTACCATCAACATTGAAGCCCGAATGAGCCATAATATGCAAATCATGTTTCATCATCCACTCGTAAACCGGCCACATTCTCTCATCGTCAGGGGCAAATTCCTGCGCCACTGGATGAAATTTTAGACCTTTCATTCCCCAGTTGTATTTATGCTCAAGTTCCTCAATCATTGTACGGCCTTTCATAGTGGGGCTTACTGATATAAAAGGAATTAGCATAGGATATTTAGCAGGTTTATTTCTTCCAGGACGGGTGATTGCAACTGTCCAGAAATTATTGTTTTTAATCTGGTTATCTAGTGCAAAGCTCACTACCACTCCCCGATCTATGCCTGCGCTTTTCATATCATTTACATAATCATCAGGAGTACCATAACTGTAATAAGGTAATCCTATCTTTTCTAATACCATTTTTCCAACTTCTTCTGTTGGGTGCAGATGTACATGTGAATCTATTATCATTCTCAATCCCCTGCATCATTCATTCTTTGGTTCATGTATAATCCCAATCCAATGGTTATGGCAGGAATAATAATGTACAGAGGTGCAACATACATCGTATAGTTAATCAAGGTTAATTGTGAAATCCCTAACAATATTAAGATTATATCCAGAGCAATACTAATTATCAACCAGCTTATTCCAATTAAAACACTTTCTTTAAGGAAATTTTCGGTTATAACTTTTAAATATAAATAAGAAAAAACCATTACAGTTACAGCTATGGCCACGGCAGATATAATCTCAAAAATATTTATGGCAGCTAAAAAAGAACCTAAAATAACTGTAATTAAAGAGGGTATTAACCACACTAAAAGCCCATAATTGATTATTTTTGCATTTTTATTCACAGTATCGCCCCATTATATTGCCCTGAGCTATGTATCCAGTTCCAATCGTTACAACAGGTATGATTAAGTATTTAACACCTATAGTCATCATGTAATCATTGAAATTCATATGCATGGGACTTGCAGGCAGGAACATCACTAAATCTATTACTATTGCAATTATGAACCACACAATACCTGTTATTATACCTTCCACCGCAAAATTTGTCTTGATATCTCTAAAGTAGAAATAAGAAAATATCATTGCAGCAACAGCTATTAATACACTCATAATAGATTCAAAGAGAGAATACATAGGTGTTTTGAGAGGATAAATAAAAAACGATACTGCAAATGGAATTAACCATACTAAAAACCCAAACAAAACTATTTTTAAATTTTTATTCATTTAATCCCCTTCTTTTATTTAACAGGTTGTCTTATGATAGTTTTAAGCCTTTCTGGTTTTGTTCTACGCATGTCACTTATGTATATCTCATGATGTTTCTCACCAGTGCTGGTACCATCAAATTCGTAGCCTTTCTCTTCAATGAATGCATGAAGCTTCTCCACTGTTGGACCTTCTTCAGAAAATGGGCCAATATGCATTATCTGAGCTGACAATCCCTCATGCAGACTTTCAAATCTTATTTTGGATAATGCAGTAGGATTCTTCTTTTTTTCAACTTCTTCAATAGCCTCATTTATCATTCTTTTACTTATAAAGTCAGGCTGCCTTATCATTGCTGTCCATTTCCAGCTACTTTTATCCTCAATACTGAAATTTTCCATGTTTTGGACCCACCATAGTCCTTCAAGGGGCATTACAACATAATCTTTTGATTTTTCTTTTTTAGAAATGAATTTTACCTTATAAGATACTGGAAACAGTGCTTCCATTGCATCTTTATATTCCTCCGAGGTATTTGGGTCTCCTTCACCATCTATCATCAAAAATTTCATTTCAGGGACATCTACAAGGGAAGGTTCCTTCACTGAGGGATTATACAGTTCTTTATTTTCCTTTTTTAAGTCTATCTTTGTCATTTTCTTTGTCCTCCAATATATTTTTCCGCAGCTGTAACAGTAACCCTTATGAACACAAATGATACCTCCACACTCAGAGCAGGTCCATCTAATATCTTCATTTTCTAAGAATTTTTCAATACCCCACTTTTTAATATACTCTAAATTTTCAACCATGCTCATATTGTATTTAGTTCTGTACCTTTTGTCCAGATGATTTAAATTTCTACAGGGGAAATCACCACAAGCGAAACAAAACTCCGCTCCATCTTTTTGAATAACTTCACAGTTTTTAATTTTACATCTAGCAATAGTAACTGGTTCACTTGCGTTAAATAGCCTGCAGCCAGGACATTTATTCTTTTCTCTTAAATAGGCTATGCAAACGCTGCAATTCATTCCACACGGGGCTACAAGAGAAGTTCTATTCATTTCTAATCTCCCTATTAAAAAAAATAAGTGAACAATTTACTTTTTCATTACCGGAAAGCACATCTCGGTTAAAAGTTCGCTTTCAGGAGTTTCATTAGGGTCAGAAATGTAGGTTTCCATAGGCGGGCCAATAATTTCATATCCATTTTTGTATGCATATTCAGCCAGCGCACCAATTGCCATTCCACACCCACTGTAAGGACCTTTATAAACAGTTGAAAGGACAAGCTGTTCAGGTATAATTTTGATTTTCACCCGGCCATCTTCATCTGTTTCCCCTTCAAACGGCATTCCAACCTCATACATTATTTCTTCAACTGGCACTTCCTGGGGGCTGTTGAAGTATACACCAAATGGCGGACCCATTATAGAAAGCCCTTTGGCCATTATGAACCCCACAATCTCCCCCATAAGAACAGGGACTTCTTCATAGGATCCTTTATATGTTACATATGCAACCTGTCTTTTTCCAAGTTTCTTTTCCACTATTTCCATTTTATGCCTCCAAATCATTCATTTTTAAATATTCTCTTCCTTTTTAATGGTTTCAATAAGCTGTTTTACCCATTCAATCTCAGTTTTAAGGATCTCTAAAGGTCTGCTGAAAAGGGCAGTTACATAGTAAGGTGCTTTTAATTCTTTCTGCATTTTAACTGAGCTTTCTAAGAATTTGATCCTGCCTTCTGCAGATTTTATGTAGTTTTCAAGGCATTCGATGACTTCCTGTGGTTCAAGATAGTTAAGGTATGCTATACCTAAATCAAACGGTGAAGTTAACTTTTTATTCCATGAAAGAAGTTCCTTAAGTTTTTCTTCCATGGTTTCCCGTCCCAGATCAGTTATAGTGAAAATCTTACGGGAAGGTTTACCTTCTACCTTTTCCAGTCTTGATGTTACTAGTTCCTTCTTTTCCAGCTTCTTTAAAACATAATAAATTGATGAAAAGCCTATTTGAGTCCAGTTACGCATTCCCCACGACTCTATAGATTTCTCCAGTTGGTAGCCGTACTGTGGTTTTTCATAAAGTAGTCCAAGTATTGCTGTTTCAATATCTGATATTCTAGACATATAATATTCTAAATATAGAATATAATATAAAAATGTTTGGTAAGGGTTTGATAAATAATCAAAAAACATTATTTAAGATCATAAATTGGGGATCCTTAACTCTAATAAATACAACTCCATTTGAAATCACGACAGAGCTATAAAAACAACACCTAAAACCATTATTACAGACCCCAACAGGCGCCCTTTTATCCCTTTTTCCTTAAATATTAAATATCCGAATAAAACACTCATTATGACACTTGTTCTTTTAATTGCAATAACATATGGAACAAGAAGGGTCGTAATAGCTATATACTGAGCTACTAAAGATAAAGCGCTGAAAGCTCCAACTGCAAATAAAAGCTTAATATCCATCCCCGTCAATTTCGTATGATTACGGAATTCATGTATTAATACAGGAGAAATGGTAACTGACGTAAATAAATGCACTGATGCCGCCCAAAATAAAGGTGAAGAATTTGAAACGCCTATTTTATCTATACTTGAAGTTATGCTTAATAAAAACGCAGCTATCAACATCAGCTTTGGACCTTTCTCTTTTACCATTGCTTTGAAAGGATCCAGATAATCTGAATTTCTTCTTTGTGTAGCTATCAGTTTCCTTTTAGTATTTAGTATATAAGAGCCTATAACAATAAAAATGACGCCTATTACGCCAAGAAAAGTTGGATATTGACCAAGAATTAGAGGAGCCATTATTAATAAAAATAAAGGAGTAAAAGACGTTAATGGAATTACTAAAGATAAATCAGAGTGTTTCATGGATTTTAATTGTAGGATAGTTGCTGTGACATTCAAAATACCATCTGAAATCAATGCAAGCCAGTACTGATTTCCAAGTGATGGAATACTTATAAAAAAATAAGGGAAAAGTAAAAAGGGCAGTGCAAAAAATCCAAATGCCCATGTAACAAGATATTCATCCATATCTTTTAGTCCCATTTTACCGGATACGTTCCTAAGGGCTTCAAAAAATGCAGATAATATCGTATATATGTAAGAAACTATCATAAAAAAATAAAAAATTAGTTGAATAATTTGCTTATCTTGCTTCTCCTTTTGCGCAGTAGTATCCTCCAGGCTCTCCCTCACCTAACTTGTATTCTTTCCATACTTCACATTTACCGCACTGACACATCTGACTTGGATCAAGTCCCTCACAGGTAGCTTTTCCTGTTGAACAGTAAACACCAGGTACATCATCTTTGCCCGGAGTTCCTCCACTTTGAGACTTTAATTTGCTTAGTTTATCCTGTACACATTCACTTTTGGCTTGAACTGGACATCCAGGGCATAGACACTTTTGAATGTTATCCATGTTAAAATCAATAGTTACCATATTTTCACCTCAGCGAACATTTTTTTTCATTTGTATTACTATTTTTAATATGGTTAATATATTTTAGAGACATTTTGAATTTAGAAAATGATGCCCTTGATGCATCAACAAAGCAGAATCCAATCAAAAAATCAAATAACTCCCATAAATACAAAATAATGAGGTATAAAGTTCACTATTCATTTTTTAAAACAAAATTAAATCATTTAAAAATTACAGTATGTACTATTAGCTACCTAAAGCGCCATCAGAAATTTTTATTTAATACAAATTATATAAAATATAGTATGACTAACCAAAAATATTTAAATTTTGGATTAAAGTCGTTAATTATACTAATTGTTTTTATTTTGTCTATTTGTGCAGTAAGTGCACATCAACCCCGTTTAGAAGCGGGAACAAACAGCTCTATGGATAACCCTATTGTAATTCAGAATCCAGAGATATCTCAGGCTTTTTATGGAAATTTGAATGGGCAGCCAGATTACTACAAAATAACTTCAGATAAGCCATTTAAACTGTATGTGAACATTCTTGTACCTCAAAGCCCAGGTATAAATGGTGATTTCGTCTCAGCACAGATAACTGATTCCTCTGGAAGAACCATAGCATTACTTGATGGGAAAAAATCAGGCTGGATGCCCATGTTTGAAGAATTTGGAGGAGACTACTATTTACAGGGACCTGAATTTTCCCAAAATGTCAGTGCAGGAACATATTACATCAAAGTATTCAATGCGGGCAATACAGGCAAATATTCAATGGCAGTAGGAGATATAGAATCTTTTCCAGCAGATGAATCTCTAAAGGCAATTATAACAATACCACTTCTTAAAGAGCAGATATTTGGTAAACCCGTTACTACCTTGTTCTTCGAGTTTTTAGGCATCATATTGGCTCTCGGATCTATAATGGTCCTGTTTGCAATGCTGATACTGTCCAAGAAATCAGAAGAAATTACACAGCTAACAATAAAAGTAAACAGTGCAGTTAAACCAGTTTTATGGTTGGGAATACTTATAACTGCTGTCGTATGGATTTATGTAATGTTCAAAGACCCATTAAATATAGTGGGCATCATTAACACCATTCTTCTGGTGATATTAATTGTTTTAAGCTGGTACATCGGTTCTAAAATAGCTAAAATGAAATTTGGTAAATTACCTTTAATCCGCACTGCAGTACTGGCCATACTATGGTTGATATTTGTTTACTGGGCTATAGCCGTGATTTAATCAAAGAGGTTGAATGAAATGGACGAGTTCGAAGAAAAGATGAACGAATTAGATCAAATGTCAGATGAAAATAAAACTACCACAATGAACCAGATGAAATCAGATTGCATATGCCCAATCTGTCCAACATACAATGAATGTGCCAAAAAGGATGATGAATTATTATTCTGTGTAACTGGAAAAAGCAAAAACTGTATAACTAAAGAAAGGGGATGTATGTGCCCAACATGCCCCTTTGCACAGGAATATGGAATTGGAGTCAAGTACAATTTCTACTGCATGAGAGATACAGAACTTGAACAGAGATAAATAATGGTTTATTACAAATTAATTATTTTTCAGAACTTTTCCAACAGCACCTCCAATTATTCCTCCTATTGGTCCTGGAATAGCAAATATAAGCATTAAAGGACTCAAAAGAGCCATGAATAATCCCAATATAATAGTGAAAATTACACCATTAACTAGACCGCTCTCTTTAGAATACGACATATAACCTGTTAATGCCCCTCCCAGGAAAACAGATCCCATTACTAAAAGAGTAAGTAGCATAGATGCCTCTTCAGATAGTTCAGTGGCACCGTCCGATGGTGGTGTAGTTAAAAGGGCCGCAACTAAAATTCCAGAAACAATTAGTCCAGCAAGTATAGCTTTCCAGTTAATCATCTTTGCACTATATCCACCGTGTTCAGATTTTGTTTTATTTTTAACAGTTGCCTGCAAGTGGGGATTTTCCTTCGTATCTTTATGTTTACTAATGACTACCTCTGTTATGATTGCAAACAAAACGCCTGAAACTAATGATTTTAAGATATCTACACTTACCAAAAAGGTTATTATAAATGCAATTAGAAATATTCCTGCTGCTATAATGTTTTTGTGATTATTCTCCAATTCAGCACTTCCTCTTTAGTATTCATTAAAATGAGTTTAATCCGGCATACTTATTAATCTACTGATCAATCACTCATACTAACCCCCCATGTAAAGGTTTTAATGTATTTGGAATTATAAAATTATATACAAAATTAATTAGAGTAATATCTTCAAATTATAAACTAAAAGGTTACAAAAATGGATGTAATAACAGGAACTTTACTTGTTTTCGGAGCAGGTATTTTGGAATTATGGGCAGCTATACCTCTTGGATTAGCTATCAACCTTAATCCAGTTATAATTGGAATTGCATCAGCTGTGGGCGCAATTGTAGCTGCATCTATGGTTACAGCTGTTGGAGACAGCATCAGGGAAAAGGTTATAAAATGGCGTTATGGAGAAAATAAAGATTTAAAAGACAGCAGATATTATAAAATATGGAATGAATATGGAGTAGTTGGACTGGGACTTATATCTCCATTACTTTTCGGTGCTCCAGTTGGAGCAGCACTTGGAATCGCTTTAGGATCTCGTAAGAGGCCATTATTAATCTGGATGAGCATAGGTATTGTTATATGGAGTGCATGTCTTACAGCAGCAGGTTATCTAGGACTTATGAGTTTTGGTGTCATTAAATAAGGTTCAGTTAAGCTGTACATCCTGTTTCATCACAAATCAAAATTTTCAAAATTAATTTAATTTAAGTACAAAAGTAATATTAAATGCTGAAAAATATTAAATTAATATTTTTTTAAATATTTAGACTTTTTAGTTGAATTTAAATAGTTATTAATTCTAATAACCAGTAACCCGCCGATCGAAACATTTAATAGTATAATAAAGCTAATCTTTTTTTAAAGAGTATCTATTTATTAGAATTAAAATGAGATTAGAATAATAAAATAGAGTTTAATATTAATTTTAAATGATATTAATAAGCATACTATCAGTTTAATATGTTTAGAGGGTGTTATAGTTGGAAAAGATAAAAATAGCAATAATGGGACTTGGTAATTGTGCAAGTTCTTTAATACAGGGAATTCATTATTATAAAAACAAGGATCCAGAAGAGGCCATTGGTTTAATGCATCCAGTAATTGGGGATTACACTGCATCAGATATAGAAGTGGTAGCTGCTTTTGATATAGACGAAAGAAAAGTAGGTAAAGATGTAAGTGAAGCTATTTTTGCAAAACCAAACTGTACCCATGTTTTCTGCCCAGAAATTCCTGAAATGGGAGTTAAAGTATCGATGGGTAAAGTTTTAGACGGTGTTGCTCCACACATGAGCAATTATGATGATGATTATACATTTGTGGTATCAGATGAAAAACAATCAGATATTGTAAAAGTTTTAAAAGAAAGCGGAGCTGAAATGCTCGTAAATTACCTCCCAGTAGGCTCTGAAGAAGCAGTAAGGTTTTATGCACAGTGCGCCCTTGATGCAGGAGTTGCATTTATAAACTGTATGCCTGTTTTCATCGTAAGTGACACAGAATGGGCTAAAAAATTCGAAGAAAAGGGAATCCCTGCAATAGGGGATGATATTAAGGCCCAAATAGGCGCTACAATTACACACAGAACCTTAGCTAACTTATTCCGCGAAAGGGGAGTAAAAGTAGAACGCACCTACCAGTTAAACACTGGAGGAAACACAGATTTCTTGAACATGTTAAACAGAGATCGTCTTGATTCAAAAAAGGAATCAAAGACAGAAGCTGTGCAGTCTGTACTTGCAGAAAGACTTCCAGATCCTGATATTCATATTGGTCCAAGTGATTATGTACCATTCCAAAAGGATAATAAGCTTTGTTTCCTCAGAATGGAAGGTAAAACATTCGGGGATGTACCTATGAACATAGAATTAAGGCTCAGCGTTGAAGACTCACCAAATTCTGCAGGATGTGTCATAGATGCAATCCGCTGCTGTAAATTAGCCCTTCAAAGAGGTATTGGTGGTCAGTTAACATCAATCTCAGCTTACACCATGAAACATCCGCCAGAACAGTTCATAGATGAACAAGCATATAACATGGTGAATGAGTTTATTGAAGGTAAAAGAGAAAGATAAACTATTCTCTAACTATTTCTTATTTTAAAAAATTAAATAAAAAATGTATAAATTACTATTTTAAAGTCCAAATTCTCCAGTATCAACCCATTCATTTTTAAGAAGAGTCCACCAGTCAGTGGCGATTCCCTTTAGCACATAATCATATGGCAGCCAACCGTAACCTTTTTCTCCCCAGCTGGTGCCCCATGAATTCCGGATAAGAAGAGCTCCAGTAGTAGAATTAGTGCAGTTGGTGTTTTTAATTTTCATGTTATCATCGTATCCCACTGCCACGATAGCATGTCCACCTTCAATTTGTTCTCCACCGCAGGGGAATGGTATTTTTCCATCGTTATCCATAGTCTGTTCTATTGAGCTGTATACTGTAAATCCAAACATAGAAGGTAATCCTGCTGCCAGATTTGTTTTGATTCTATCTAAAAGGTCATTTGTAAGGGTAGATGGAGGATCCAGTTTTACATATTGAATTGACTGGTAATTTTCAGCACATGCATAACAAAATGTATCTGGTTCCTTATCAAAATTAGGGCTTTTGTCTGTGTAAGGCCAGTATCTTTCGGGTGGAACTCCAAAAAGCACCAGTGCACCCATAGTTGATCTGAGGTCTGCCCCACTGTCCCCTTTCAGGCCCATCAGTCTTCGGGTTGTTTTGTAAAGAAAAAGTCTAGATGCATCCATATGTTTACCAAATGCTTTACGTTCAAAATATTCAACAAGTCCAATGCCTGCATTGGCAGTACACGACCCTAAATTTTTCTGGTCTTCTACCTGAGAACACCATGCCCTTAAATCTGCAGTAGCTGGAATCTTTTTTACAGATTCAACAATACCTATCTTTTCCAGCATAGGTTTTATATTGTCATGTTCAAAGGTATAATCCCTTAAATCAGGGAGATCAGGGCGCCAGCCCATTCGTTTTTCAAAAATTTTATCCATGTTTAGTCCTCTTTAATTAAGTCCATTTAATTAAAGTTTTGTAAGTACTTACAGATATATAAAGTTACATTTAATCAAAAATTAAGAATATCCAAATAATAATGATACCGAATATCTAAAAGTTATAAAAATAAAATAAAAAAAGAAGTTGTAAACTATTTTAAGGTTTAAAAATATTATAAGCAGATAATCCCAGTTACTAACTATTACCTATCCCTTTAATCCTTACCCGTGTATCATAATAAGGAGTTCCATCCCCAATTTCACTTATTAGGGGTTGGGTTAAAACATTCACGCATTTATTATATTTTAACCATCCTCCTTTATATGTAAGGATATAATCTTTTCTAACCTCATTATCTTCTTTCACTTTAACAACAAGGCTTCCAACAGGAGACTCAATCAATGCTTTATCCCCATCGGCAATATTTTTTTCACCCAAAATGTCTGGATGGACATGAACTTCCAGGAATCCATCTACCAGTTCACTTTCCGGGACTACAGATCCTATGAAGTCTTCTGCCATTGTTGAAAGAAGTTTTAATGGGAATTCTTCTATATTTGTATCTCGGATAGAAAGTTCTTCAATAAATTCAAATCTTCCCGATTCTGTTTTAAATTTTCTGTCGCCAAATGGTATTTCAGTTTTTTTGATCATCCTTTGAGGAGTATTTTGCAAATCTTCAAAATTTATACCCCTATTCAATACAGGTACTGCCAGTTTTTTGAGCCAGTCCCTAGCACTTCCTGACATTTCATCAAAAATCCCTAATCTCTGCGCGAGAAGTTGGAATATTTCAAATTCAGATTTTGCTTCTCCTTGTGGAGATACTACCCGATTTATTGGAGATATCCAGTTGTGACCATAGCTTCCGATTAGGTCCTCTTCTTCTAGATAAGTGGTAGCGGGTAAAAAGAGGTCAGCGCTCTCGGATGTATCATTTAAAAAGTGATCCATCATGATAACGAAGTTCGCACTGTCAAAACCTTCTTTAACCTTTAATGAATCTGGATTTAAATTAACCGGGTTTCCAGAGGCTAAAACTATAAGTTTTATAGGAGGATTGTCTGTATCAAGTATAGCTTCACCGATTTTAGGCATTGGAAGCTTTCTCTGATTTTTTCCGCGTTCATTTAGTTCTACAGAGGAAAAATCAAAGTACTCAAATTCCTCAAATCCCTGGCTTACACCCCCTCCAGAGACTCCTATGTTTCCAGTTACAGCAGCAAGAGCATCGATCATGCGGAAAGCAAGGTGCCCCTGCACATATCTGTGAAGCCCCCATCCTGTAATGATACTTGAAGGTTTACCCTGTGCATATTCAAGTGCTAATTCCCTTATTTTGTCTAGATCAACACCACATTCATTTGATAAATATTCAAGAGAAAATTTATCCAGTATTTGTTTGTATGAATCAAAATTTTTAGTGTAATTTGCTATAAACTCATTATCTACATGATCAGTTTCTAAAATAATTTTGGCAAGTGCCATTGCAAGATATAGGTCTGAACCTGGTGCTGGCTGTACAAATTCGTCTGCCTGTTTTGCAGTTTTTGTTTTTACAGGATCTATAACTACTATTTTTACCCCATTTCTTTTTGCTTTTCTTAAAATTCTCCACAGATGCACGTCTGTTGCCGCAGGGTTCCTTCCCCAGACGATTATTAAATCACTGTTGAGGTGATCAAGTGGATCATGGGATATCTTGGTACCAAAGTCAAGTTCCATTGCAGAATGTCCAATTCCACCACATACTGTGCCGTAGGTAGTTGTTACTCCACCAAGTAGATTAAAAAATCGCCAGTTCATAGCTTGTAGAGCTGTACGGGCACCGAACCCTTGATAGTACAGGATTGCCGAACTTCCATATTCTCCAATAACTTCAGATATCTTTGAAGCTGCAATATCAAGCGCTTCATTCCAGCTTATTTTTTTCCACTTTCCATTTTCTTTTAAAAGAGGATGGAGGACCCTGTTAGGGCTGTAAAAATAAGTTTTTAAATAGCGAGAAGTGTTTTTACATAAAAACCCTGCAGTTACATCATGTTCCTTATTTCCACACAATTTAGTAACTTTACCGTCTTCTGCACTTGCTATGATGCTGCATGCGCCAGTACAATCCCGAGTACACGCCGTAACAACTGTTTTCAAGAGGTATCACCTTATGAGTATTAAATTTTAATAAAATTAACTGGCATCATCGTTATATTATCCAAATATAATAAAAAAATTTCTATTAAAAAAAGTAATGAATTTATTTATCCTTTTTGTAGCCATATATTTTGATCAGTCTTCCAGTTCAATAGCTCCATTAGGACAAACGTCGGTACATGTTTCGCATAAACTGCATTCTCCAGGGTTCACAATTACTATTTTGTTCCCTTCAAGTTTGAGAATTTCCATTGAACAGACATCTGCACATTCTCCACAGTCTATACCATCACATTTTCCAAAGTCAATTTTTACATTAGCCATTTGTATCTCCTCATTTTAAAAAGTTCCATCTATTTCTTCTATTTCTATAGCCCCATAAGGACAAATTTCTAAACAATTACCACATAATTTACAATATTCTGGTGATTTTATTGACACACAACCCTCTTTAAGGGTAAAAACATTAGTAGGACATATACACACACATGCCCCACATCCTGATCCTTCACATCTCCCATAATCCAGTGATATGTTAACCGTTATCAACATTAATCCCACCTACTAGATTTAGATCAGGTAAATTACCATATCTCTGGCATAAAGAACCAATTAACTCAATAGATGTTTTGAACACTCACTAACAGCATCTTTAACTTCACAATCAAGCTGTATTGGTTTTATTCCTAATTTTCTAAGTTCAATCGTAGGTTCATTTCCAATTTTATTGCAGAGAACTGCTTTGCAATCATTTATAAGATCTATTGATGCTACCCAACGTTCTTGATGATTATTTAAAGGCATAGCTGTTTTTTCTCTTATTTCATGGAATTTACCTTCTCCATCCTCAATTTCATATATTAAAAATCTATCTGCATCCCCAAAATGCAGATCTACTAGCTTACCATCTGTTGATGCTACTGCTATCTTCACTTAAATCTCCTCCCTGGCAAATTCTTCCACTACTTCTTCTGGTTCTTCTATTTCGTATCCAGCTTCATCATAGTAGAAATCAAGTATTGTATTTGTTAATTTGTCAACGAAGTCAATACCTCCAGTATATCCCAGTACAGATATTCTCTGTGCTCCCAATCTATCAAATACTGGGAAACCTACTCTAAATAGAGGGATATTTTCTTCCTGAGCTATACTAGCCCCATAAGCATTTCCAATTAAAATATCTGCTCCTGCTTCTTTAATTTCTCTGTGCATGTCATAAAGGTCACCGCCTGCTAAAATAGTAGGTGAAACTCCTTTTTCTTCGGAGATATTATTGATGTCTTCAATAAACCGTTTACTTTCAGTACCAGTACATACAACAGTCGGGATCATACCCATTTCACATGTGAAACGTGTTAATCCAGATACAAAGTCAGGATCTCCAAATATAGCCACTTTTCGGTGATAATTGTATGAATGGGCATCTACCATTGTGTCTATAAGCCTACCTCTATCTTTTTCTATTGATTCTGGAATTTCTAAATCTCCAAGTTCAGATACAGATTTTACAAAACTGTCTGTATTTTCAAGGCCTATAGGAATAGGTCCAGATATAGATTTAACCCCAAATTTCTTCTCAAGGAATACTCCTGCAGAATCCACATGTTTGGATAAAGAGATTGTACCTAATGAATTGGCCGTATCTTCAATTTCCTCAATGGTTGTTCCTCCATTATATAAGGATAGAGCATCTTCAGTAAGTGGTGCGTCAAGGTTTTCTGAGGTGTCTGTTAAAATGATACTCTCACAATCCATCTCTTTTAAGATATTTTTAACCTCTTTTACATCTGCAGGTGATATATTACCGGTAATTATATTAATTTTTCCATTTTCGACTGTTGGAGTAGCTAAATGCTCAACAAGCGCTTTTATAGTCCTGTTGTACCCCTCAACATGGGATTCAACATAACTCGGAGTTGAAATAGGGATGATTACAGGCAGTTCTTTGTCCAGGTTTGCATCTTCAAATTTCTCTATAATTCCCACCATATCGTCCCCAATGGTTTCTGTTAAGCAGCTTGATGTAACTGCTATCATGCTTGGAGACTGTTTTTCGGTGATATTTTTTAAAGCTTTCATTAGATTGAATTCGCCACCATAGATTACAGTTTTTTCACTCATAGAAGTTGATGCAACTTCTATAGGTTCTCTAAAGTGCCTGGTGAGTTGAAACCTTATATATGTGCTGCAGCCCTGAGAGCCGTGAATAAGAGGCATGGAGTCTTTAACTCCCAAAAGGGCCTGTATGGCTCCCATTGGCTGGCACATTTTGGAGGGATTTACTACAGCAAATTTTTTATCGTGATGCATTTTAGTCACCTCTCAAACTTTTTGAGGTTAATTCAAACACTGGACTTGAAACTGAGGCATCCACTTCTTTTGCAAAGCTTACAAAACCTCTAAATCCTGCAAACGCAGTTATTCTGTCGTGGTTAAAGTCGCAAAATGGAATTCCGAGCTTTAATGAGATGTATTTCTCTTTAGCACCAGATATGAGCAGATTTGGTCGGTGTTCTTTAAGAAGTCTGGTGAGTTCGGCTGAATTTGCATCATCTACAATTATGGTACCATCTCTAACAGCTTCCTTGATCATTTCATAATCTTCCCTAATTCCATTCTTTGTTCCAGACATCATTACATCCATACCTAATTCTTCAAATGGCCTCACAAGAGACCATGCTTTGTTACCTCCAACATAGAGAGCAACAGTTTTTCCAGTTAATCTTTTCTTATATTCTTCAATTTTGTGTGCTACCTCTTTGAGTCCTGATTCTATTATTCTTTCGGTCCGCTCGATCATTTCTTCGTCTCCAAAGAAATCAGCTATATCCCTTAAAGATGCTACAGTTTGTTCAAGACCAAAGAAGTTGACTTTTATAAATGGTATTCCATATTTTTTTTCCATTTTTTGGGCAACGTAATTTGAAGATTTCTGGCACTGAACTATATTGAGCTTAGCCCGGTGTGCCTGAGCTATTTCATCCACATGGGAATCTCCGGTTAACGTACTTATTATATTGACACCCATTTCTTCAAGTAGGGGCTTAATTCCCCAGAGATCCCCTGCAACATTAAATTCACCCACTATATTGATATCAAAGGGAGTGGTTTCTTCAGGTTCTTTTGTTCCAATTACATAGTCCAGTAATGCATCACCGCCGATCCAGTGCCCTTTAGTTTTATTATGGTTCTGGAAACCTTCAGATTGAACTGGTATAACTCTGCATCCAGTTATTTCTTCTGATTTTTTGCATACTGCCCTAATATCATCCCCAATTATACCTGCAACACATGTAGCATACACAAATATTGCTCCAGGCTTGTATAATTTATTAAGTTCTATTATGGTCTCAAATAGTTTTTTTTCTCCACCAAAGATGATATCTTTTTCTTGTAAGTTTGTAGAACATCCTTTTTTGTATATATCTTCCCTTGAAGTTTTACTTCCTCTTATATCCCATGTACATGCCGCACATCCTATCGGACCGTGTACCAGGTGAATTGAATCTGTAATTGGCATTAAAACAATTCTTGCTCCACCGTAAACACATGTTCTCTGGGTAACTGTACCTGGAAGACTGGCCTTATCACATACAGGAATAGATAATCCTTCTCCTTTTACACACACGTGTTTTTTACGAGATTCAAATGTTTCAGTAACAGGTTCCATTATAAATACCCCTAAATTCTAAGTAATTCTCCTAATTAGTTAAATAATTTAAAAAAAAATTTAATAGGCTCAATCGAGCCCATCCACATATTAATCTACTGCTGGAGTTTCCAGTGCTCTGGTTCATAGTATTTTTCAAGTACGGTATTAGTTATCAGATCCATAAGATGAATACCACCATTGTATCCCACTATAGGACGTCTGTGGTAACCCACACGGTCATAAACAGGATAACCAACTCTTACCAATGGAATATCATATTCCTTAGCCATGAGCCTTGCATCTGATCCGCCTATCATCAGATCCACCGGATTATCCTTGAGATACACTTCCATGGACCTTAAATCCTGATCAATCATGGTATCTATTTCAGCTCCAGTTTCTTTGGCTACTTTTTCTATGTCTTTAACAAATTCCTGACTTTTAGATCCAGTAAGAACCAGTTTAGGTTCCATACCAAGTTCCCCAACGAACCTTGCTATTCCAGAGGTAATTTCAGGATCTCCATAGATGGCTACTGTTTTATCAAAGAGATATCTTGAAGCTACATCCGCCATGGAATCTATCAGTAAACCTCTTTCATCCAAGATCGAGTCAGGAATATCTTGACCAGTGAGTTTTTTCAAGTTCCTAAGGAATTGATCAGTATTTCGAACACCTATAGGGATTGGACCAAGTTCTGCAGGTACGTTGTATTTTTTCTCCAGAGATAAAGCACCGGAACCAGCATATTTAGTAAGAGATATGGTACCTACACTGTTTGCTGAATCAACGATTTCATCTACAGTTGTCCCCCCTTTTGGATAATATGGCTTGTATTCAGTTGTAGATGGCCTGAGTGGCGCATCAAATGGATCAGAAATATCCGCAAGGACTATGCTTTCAAGATCCATGAGTCTGAGCATATGTTTTATTTCACGTATATCTCCAGGGTTCACCATTCCCGGGATTATATTTATCTTTTCATTGGGTTCTGAAGGTTCAGCTACGTAATCTGCCAAAGCTTTAATTGCATTATCGTAACCTTTAAGGTGTGTTTCAACGAAACTCGGAGTACTTATTGGTACAATTTTTATTTTTTCAACTGCTTCTTCACCAATTTTTTCTTTAAGTTCTCCTTTTGCTGTTTTTATGAACCCAATTACATCATCACCGATGATCTCACTGGAACATGTGGTAATTACACCAATGAAATCAGGTTTAAGCCTTATTGCAACGTTCTGGATACCTTCAACAAGATTTTTTCTTCCGCCAAAAACTGCCGCATCCTCGTGGAGAGAAGTTACAGCAATTTCCGAAGGTTCCCTGAAATGACGAGAGAGGCAGTATCTAACGAATGCTGAGCATCCTTGAGAACCGTGAACTAATGGAACGGCCCTGCTAATCCCAGTAACCGCCCACATTGCTCCCAGCGGCTGACATGTTTTTAGAGGATTAATTGTAGCCATTCTTTCCTTTTCTATAAGATTTACGCTCATTATTTTGCCTCCTCTTCAACGTTTGGTATATCTGGTTCTTCAGTTTCTTCAAATTCAAGCATGTTCCATACAGGATTATAGATGGCTGTGTACATATCCCTTGCAAGGTTTACGAACCCTTCAAATCCAATGTATGGTCCATTTTCATATGAGTGAATCAAGAGACATGGTATTCCTAATTTATGGACAAAATACTTCTCTTTTACACCACCCATAATCAGATCTATATCATAGTCTTCAATTAGCTCTTCCAGTTCCAGTGCATTAGGATCGTCTATTACAAGTTTTCCTTCATCTAACCTGCTTTTCATCTTTTCAAACCCATCTTCGTGTTCAAACATAGATGAAACACCAGTGACATCCATATCTAACTCTTCCTGTAATGGGACAGAAAGGTGATAACTTTTAGGCCCCCCAGAAAAGATAAATGCTTTTTTTCCGGCTAATTTCTTTCTATAAAATTCTAATTCTGGACCTACTTCAGCCATTTTTTTAGCAATCAATTCATCTGCTTTATCTTCCAGACCAAAGAATTTTGCTACAGTTTTTAAGTTTTCTGCACAGTATTTGGTACTGAAAAAGTCAGTTTTCATGTAAGGGACGCCGTATTTGTCCTCTATCATTTTTGCTATGTAGGTAGATGATCTCTGACACCTTACTACGCTTAATTTTGCCCTGTGCATCCATCCTATTTCATTATGACAGCAGTCACCTGTGAAAGTACTCAAGACATTTATTCCTATTTCTTTAAAGTAGTCTTTAAGCAACCAGAGGTCCCCGTCGATGTTGTACTCACCAATAAGATTTATATCATAGGGAGTAGTTGCGGGAGGTTCTGTTGTACCTACCAATTTACTAAATAAAACATTGTTTCCAATAGTATGACCTTTAGATTGGGTTGGTCCAGCAAAACCTGGTGCATTAAATGCTATGATCGGTTTACCTAATTCTTCTTCCATTTCTTTGGCTACGGCGTCCAGATCATCTCCTATAAGTCCAGTAGTACATGTTGCATAAAGATAAATTGCACTTACAAATGGGAATTCTTTATTGGTGTCAAGAATTGCTTGACGCAACTTTTTCATCCCCCCAAATACTACATCTGACTCCTGTAAATCTGTTCCAATAATATATTTAATGTTAAAATCCTTTATAGGGAATTGACTGCCGTCGGGCATATCTGTGGTTGTTGGATACCTTTTTGTTCCATAACCGTAAGCTGTACATCCTACAGGAGAGTGTACAATATGAGCTACGTCTTTTATAGCTCCAGTTATAACACCTTTGGCTCCAGCAAATGCACATCCCCTCTCTGTCATAGAACCTGGTATTGTTTTAGAATTACATTTAGGAAGACAGTCCTCAGGATCCCCTCAGTGTTTTACATATGTGTGTTCTTTCCTCTCAGGGATAGGTTTAGACACATCAAAAAGTTTGAAAGGCATGTTTACTCTCCTTAAATTTAATTATAACTACAGGAGTGCAATTTTGTTAATTTACAAAATTGCGTCTTCTCCTGATTCTTTTGTTCTAACTCTAACTGCGTCTTCTATGGGACAAACAAATATTTTACCGTCTCCAATTTGACCCGTTTTATTTACTTTCATTATAGATTCAACCACCAAAGAGGCATCTTCATCAGGGACAACCAGCGATATCATCCTTTTAGGAATATAACGCATGCTTCCTTCTTCTTCACGAAGATCTTTATTCTGGATAGCAAAGGTCACTTCCCCCACGATTGCTTTCTGTCTTCCCCTTCCAAAAACTGCATTTGCAGTCATAGATGAAAATCCTAAAGCATCGAGAACCTCCTTTGTCCTGTTGATTTTATTAGGCCGAATAATTGCTATTATTTCTTTCATAAAGACCCTCATAGCCCTTTACTTCGAGTTCTTACAGTATAAGCTTCTTCCACAGGACTTATGAAGATTTTTCCATCCCCGAAGTTTCCAGTGAATGCAGTTTCATTGATAATCTCAATTATATCATCAATTTCTTCAGATGGTGTTACCAGTAAAAGCATCACCTTTGGAAGTTCGTCATAGTATATATTGTCCAGGCGAATTCCTTTCTGCTTACCTCTTCCAATAACATCCATTTTAGTTAAAGCCACGTGTCCTGCATTAGATAATGCATCTACGACTTCTTCTACCTTATCTGGTCTCAGTATAGCCCTTATCATTTTCATGTTATTCTCTCCATTAATTACACTGATTAATCCATTAAACCATAGCTTACAACCATTTCTTCTAATTCATCCATGGTCATCGGATCTGGAATTACGAAATTATCGTTTTCTATAATTTTACGGGCTAATTCCGAATATTCATGAGCTTGACTGCATTCTGCATCAAAATCCACTACTGTCCTTTTGTTAAATTCTGCTTTTTGTACGATGTTATCCCTTGGGACAAAATGGATCATCTGAGTACCGATACGTTTACAAAACTCTTCCAGGAGTTCTTTTTCTCCATCCACATTCCTACTGTTACAGATTATTCCACCAAGTCTCACACCGCTCTGTTCAGCGTATTTTACCATACCTTTACACAGGTTATTTGCTGCGTAAAGCGCCATCATTTCTCCAGATGCTACAATATAAATTTCTTCGGCTTTACCATCTCTGATAGGCATTGCAAACCCACCACAAACAACGTCACCAAGAACATCGAAGAAAACGAAGTCATTGTCATCATAGACTTTCATATGTTCCATGATGGTAATTGCAGTGATTACACCACGACCGGCACAACCAACACCCGGTTCAGGACCTCCAGATTCGACACATTTTATGTCTTTAAAACCGGTTGACATAACATTGTCGAGATCCATACACGCTTCTTCTCCTTCTTCCCTAAGGGTGTCCATCATGGTGGTCTGCATTTTTCCCCCAAGAATCATTCTTGTACTATCTGCTTTAGGGTCGCAACCATGAATCATAACCCTCTGGTTGTGGAAATGAGCCATAGCTGATGCTGTATTTTGAGTAGTTGTGGACTTTCCAATTCCACCTTTTCCATAAATTGCGATTTTTCTTACCATAATAGACCTCATTCTTTTGTTTTTAAATGAATTTGAATTTTTTTTGATTTTTTCCTCATGCCGGAATAAGGAAACATACTTCCGACAACAACACTTATGTTTTTATCCCATATAAATGTTTCGAAGGATCCATTTTTGTACCAATTAAAGGCCTATCGAAGCGTATTTTATTGCAATTCAATTAAAATCTTAAAAAATAAAATTCATCAAATTCATGTTACTTTTATGTCCTAAACTTATCTGCAACTGAATAATTTTTAAAACCTTGACTATTTAGCACATTTACTATAGATATAATATACAGTTTTTGCAAAACATAAATTAGTTAATTAACATTATCATAGTGCTTTTGCTTCAGGTCTATAATTCCTTTATTAAGTTATTTATTCAACGTGGTACAATGAACTTAAAGAAAATATACAGTATATCATTTATTATCCCTGCAATAGCAATATTTTTTATAGCTTTAATTCCAACGTTGAAATACGGGTGGCCTTTAAGCTGGGATATAATTTACCACGTGCAGTATGCAAAAATATACACCCAATACGGTTTTGTATTAACAGATCCACTCTTAAATGCACCATATGGACAAAACATAAACTATCCTCCTATTTTTCATTTTCTAATTGCAGGTCTAGGAACCCTTCTAAAAATAGATTATTTCCAGATTGCAAGGTTTATGCAGCCATTTTTAGCTATGTTTATCGTTTTATCTACGTCCTATGTTGCAAACAAATTTTATGGTAAAATTGCAGGCATTTCTACAGGGTTTTTAATAATATCAAGCTATTTAATTAGCAGAATTATTTTACCCCTGCCAGAAAATCTTGCTTTAATATTTTTACCACTTGCAGTTTACTTTTATTACAAGTCCCTTGAAGAAGGAGTTTTAAAATATGCACTCATAGCAGGGTTTATATTTATTTTAACCCTTTTGACACACTTAGTAGCTCCAGAAGTGTTATTATTAGTAGTTACCCTATTTACAATACTTACTTTAATTTTAAACAGGGATATTTCTGTTTTAAAAAATTATGGTGTATTTCTGTCATTTTCATTGATTTTACTAATTACAGGGTTAATTGCACTTCTTTTATTGAAACCAGATCTTTTTAGCAGCATAACACACCAAGGATTAGCCCTAGTTAGCTCCGGAATTAGATTAAATTATAACCAACCCATGGGTGCATTAGCCTACATCAAAAATATTGGAGTATTAGTTTTAATATTTGCAGTCATTGGAGGTATTTTTGCACTTAAAAAAATTGAAAGAAAACATATCTTTATATTTATATGGATTTTAGCTATGTTTTTATTAAGCAATGCTTACTGGTTCGGCATTAATACTGTAACTTACAGGGTTTTGATATATTTACTTATACCACTTTCAATACTTGGAGGATTTGGATTAAGCCAGGTTTATTACAAGTTAAAATATTACAATATATTTTCATCCAGGCCATTTAGATCATTGTTTTTAATAAGTATTTTTGCGTTATCTACTTTTTTAGGTGTTTTAACTGTTGAAGATCCTGAAATAGCAATCTTTGGATCCACAACCAAATTTGGATATATTCAGATTTCTCCTCCGGGTGATTCAGAGATAGATATGGCAAAATGGTTTGATGAAAACGGGAATAAAAGCAGATCCGTTCTTGTATCTAATATTTATGCAGGATATTTCTTAGCTACTGAATCTGAAATGCCAATTCATTTTAAGTTTGAAAACTTCAATAACAGCACACCAAAATCTGTTTTTGAAAAAGAAAAGATAGGTTATATTGTTTATGATAAAAGGTTAACTTTTACATCTGAAAATAAAACTATAGATATGAAACTGGCCTATTCCTTATTTGGGCCTCTTTACTATTTCAACAAAGATATTCATACACATATTAACGAAATAATTCCAGATTACGCCAAAGTAGTATATGAGAATGATGATTTCATAATTTGCCAGGTTGAATATTGAATTTGTTATAAACTTGAATAATAAAGAGAATAATTACAGATTATAATTATATGATTTCATAATTTGTTGTGTAATATTTTAAATTTCAGGAAATAAGTTTAAATATAAGATAACCGAACTATGTTAAGGTGAAATACACTATGTTATAATTAGAGGCAGTATTATCTACTACCTTAATTAGCTTAATTAATGATCTACTTTTAAAAAAATTTTACATACCCATCATAACTTAAAGAAATAGGGTATATATGACAGTTTAGACTAACTATATAAAGACTGATTATAATGATATATTCAAACTTACCGTGAGGGTCACTATGAAAAAGATAGAAATCATAGAAACAGCATTCAGAGATGCACATCAATCTCTCTTGGCGACAAGGATGCGAACTAGAGATATGTTGCCAATTGCTGAAGAAATGGACAAAGTAGGATTTTTTTCAATGGAAGCATGGGGTGGGGCAACATTTGATACATGCATACGCTATTTAAATGAAGACCCATGGGAAAGGCTTATAGAACTTAAAGAACACCTTAAAAAAACTCCTATTCAAATGTTACTTCGTGGTCAAAATTTGGTAGGGTATAAACATTACCCTGACGATGTAGTACGAAAATTTGTTGAGAAATCCTATGAAAATGGAGTAGATATTTTCAGAATATTCGATGCATTAAACGATATAAGAAACATGGAATACTCCATTAAAGTTGCAAAAGAACAGGATGCACACGTACAGGGAGTAATCTCATATACAGTAAGTCCTTTTCATACCGTGGAAAAATATGTAGAATTTGCAAAAGAATTAGAAGCATTAGAATGTGATTCAGTAGCCATAAAAGATATGGCGGGTTTAATAACACCACATGATACTTATGAATTAATAACTGCCCTTAAAGAAGAAACAAATCTAAAAATAAACTTACACTGTCACTGCACAAGCGGTATGACACCTATGAGTTACTATGCTGCCTGTCAAGCAGGAGTAGATATTTTGGATACTGCTATTTCACCTCTTTCATGGGGTACATCCCAGCCGCCAACTGAAAGTATGGTAGCAGCCCTTCAGGGTACTCCTTACGATACAGGACTTGACCTAAAACTTCTTACAAATATCAAAAAGTATTTTGAAGAAATACGCAAAAAGTACAGCAGTATTTTAGATCCTATTGCTGAAAAAGTAGATACAGAAGTTTTAATTTATCAGATACCCGGCGGAATGCTGTCAAATTTTGTATCACAGTTAAAGGTTCAAAATGCACTTGATAGATACGAGGACGTGCTTGAAGAGGTACCGCGAGTTAGAAAAGACCTTGGATATCCTCCTCTTGTAACCCCAACAAGCCAGATAGTTGGAATTCAAGCAGTTATGAATGTATTAGGTGGGGAAAGATATAAATCCGTCACTAAAGAGGTTAAAGATTACCTGAAAGGATTATACGGAAAACCTCCTGCACCTGTTGACGAAGATATCCGGAAGAAAATCATTGGGGATAAAAAACCAATAACTGTAAGACCTGCTGACTTACTTAAACCTCAACTTGAAAAATGCAAAGAAAAAGGAGAAGAGTTAGGAATTATCAAAAAAGAAGAAGATATTTTAACCTATGCTCTCTATCCTGCAGTTGCTCCAAAATTCTTACGTGGTGATTGCGAAGAAGAACCACTTGCACCACCTGTAGAAGCTGAGGCAAGTGAAGCACCTAAAGGAATTCCTACAGAATACGCTGTAGATGTAGATGGTGAAATCTTCAATGTAAAAGTGAAACCAGTAGGTTACATGGAAATAGAAGCAGAAGGTACTCAAGGACCTACAGGCCCTGTTGAAGGAGGAGTAACTTCTACAATGCAGGGAATGATCCTTAAACTCAAAGTTGATAAAGGAGATAAGGTGAATGAAGGGGATGTAGTTGCTGTCTTAGAAGCTATGAAAATGGAAAATGATATCCATGCTACAAGCTCTGGAACTGTAGAGGAAATCTTCATTAAAGAAGGGGACACCGTAAATGCCGGAGATACTTTAATGGTAATTAAATAAAACCACATTCCCTTTTTTATAATTCTTTTTTAAATTCAATAGCTCATTTTAAATCCACTAAAATTCTAATATTATACTAAAAAAAGTATAATACTTAACAATTAACTGTATCATTTAATCTTAAAGGTGAATTATTTTGAAAAAAAGCGATAAAGTAAAAGCTCATTTTGAAGAAGAATCCTCCGAATTTGATGAAGTTATCCTTAAATTAATTCCACATTATAAAGACATGATAAATACATTAATCAGTTCTATTCCCTATGAACAGGATGCTCCTGTAAAAGTTCTTGACCTTGGCTGCGGTACTGGAACTGTAACCCAAACATTGAAGAAACAATTTAAAAATGCCAAAGTAACATGTCTTGATTTAGCTGAAAATATGATAGAAATGGCTAAATTAAAATTACATGATTACACTGATATAGAATATACGGTAGGTGATTTTTATGAGTATAATTTCACCGAAAAATATGATGTAATTGTTTCTTCACTGGCACTGCACCACCTTGCAACAGATGAAGACAAGAAAGGATTTTACAAAAAAATATATGAAGCTCTGACCCACGGAGGAATATTTTTAAACGCAGACGCTGTTTTAGCATCAAATAAACAGTTGCAGAAAATATATACTGCCAAATGGAAAGAATTCATGAACTTAAGCATCAGCATGGAAGAAATAGAAGAAAAATGGGTACCTGCTGCCGAAACAGAAGATCATCCCGCAAAAATAACTGATCATATTGACTGGCTTCGTGAAATTGGTTTTAAAGATGTGGATATACTCTGGAAATATTACCATCTTGCAGTTTATTGCGGATTCAAACAGTAATCACTAAATTCGTCAAATATGTTTGAGTTTAAAGAAATATCAATCTTAATCTATTAAAATTATTGAATATAATTAAGATACAATTGCAGTCTTTAAAAAATAGCAGCTTCAAAGGAAATTGATATAATGGTAGTTATTTTAGATCCTCAAAATTCAGGAATATCTGGAAACATGGTGCTAGGCGCACTTATAGATCTAGGGGTAGATGCAGAAGAAGTAGCAGAAGTTATGGAAAACTATGCTTCTCATTTTGGGGATATCCGAATTAAAATAGATAAGACCAAAAAATCCGGCATTTCTGCCACATATGCAGATATTGAATGTGAAGACAAAAATTCTATTGGTTATGCAGAGCTCATTGAGACTCTAAATAAAGTGAAATATAAAATTAGTCCTGAAGTTTTGGAATTTGCAAAAAAAGTATTCAAAACAGTTGCAGAAGCGGAATCTACAGTTCATGGTACAAGTTTAGATAAAATACACTTCCATGAAGTTGGAGCTGCAGATGCTGTGGCGGACATCATCGGTTCTGCTTATTGTTTCTATAAACTAGGGCTTGATTCAAAAAAAGTTTATGGAATGCCTGTTGCACTTGGTGGGGGCAGAATTAACAGCATGCATGGAAAATTAAGTGTTCCTGCACCTGCAACTCTTGAAATACTCAAAAATATTCCATCATTTGGAGGGCCTGTTAATTACGAGCTAACAACTCCCACAGGAGCAGCTCTTTATGTAAACATGGTGGATGAGATCTGTGATTTTTACCCTCTGGTTACAAACAGCAGGATCGGGTACGGGGCAGGAAAAAGAGACCTTGAAATACCAAATGTTTTAAGGGTTGTAAAGGGAGAATCTATTGTTCCGACAGATAAAGTGTCTATTCTTGAGACTAACCTCGATACCGTAACAGGAGAAGTTATTGGCCACACATTTGATAAGCTTATGGATGCTGGGGCTTTAGATATCAGCGTGATTCCAGTATTAATGAAAAAAAATAGACCAGGACATCTTTTAAGAGTAATAACAAAGCCAAAAGACAGCAGCACAGTATCTGAAGCGATTATAAGGGAAACTGGAACACTTGGAGTTAGAGTATTACCCTATGTCCATAGAAATATTGTGAAAAGAGAAATTGTACCTCTAAAATTAGATATTGGTGGGCTAGAACACGATATACAGATTAAAATTGGAATGATTGGGGAAGAGGTAATAAATTACAGCCCAGAATATGAAGATGCCAAAAAAATAGCCGGTGAAACTGGCGTGCCTCTAAAAGATGTTATGAAAAGGGCCAATAATGCTTTTAAGAAATTATTGGACAATTATTAATTATAAAATTCGGTGTGATATAATGGAAAACAAATCAAAAGCTATATCTGTCCTTTCGGGAGGGCTCGATTCAACCGTTGCAACAGCATATTACAATGACAAATATGAAATCCATGCGATAACGTTTAACTACGGTCAAAGAAGTGCAGAAATGGAAATTAAGTCTGCAAGAGCAGTGTGTGAAAAATTAGGGATTGAACACAGCGTTCTAGATCTTCCCTGGCTTAAAAAACTTGGAAAGTCAGCTTTAACTTCTGACGCAGAGGTCCCAGAACTTAAAATGGATGAACTCGACAGCAAGGAAATTTGTGATGAAACAGCTCGAAAAGTATGGGTTCCTGGGCGAAATGTAGTTTTTACAGCCATAGCAACATCTTTTGCAGAAGCTCTAAATGCAGAAAAGATCATCGTAGGATGGGACTTAGAAGAAGCGGCTACATTCCCAGATAACTCAAAAGAGTTCTTAGATGCATTTAATAATGTCCTTGAAATTGGTACACTTGAAGGTGTAAAAATTGAAGCTCCAGTTATAAACATGAGCAAAACTGAAATAGTTAAGCTCGGTATGGAAATAGATGCACCTATGGATTTAAGTTATTCATGTTATATGGGTGAAGAGAAACCTTGCGGTACTTGTGAATCATGTATGAGACGGATAAGAGCTTTTAAAGATGTTAAAATGATTTAGGCTCATATATCTATAAAGTTATGTTTAAACCATCTAATTAATAATCAGGGCATGACATTACTGAAAAGGGCATTTACAATGCCATTCGACATATAAACTACTGAAAATATTACAATCATGCCTGCTTTTATGTTACAAAACCTGTGAATTTTAACAGGTTTTTAAAATATAGTCAAAATAATCAAAGATTTTTGGATTAAAATTGTTATATTATCCCCATTTTAACCATAGTTTTCAATAAATGAAATAAATCTAAATTTTGATATATTCTACCTTTTTAGATATTATAAAGATTTAATTTTAATTTTTAAATTAAGTTTCATGTTTATTATATCCCTATTTATTTTTCATTTCCACAATATGCATCTTATATTCCATTAAACCTTTTTTATCCCCCCAATTATGAAAGTTTTAGAAAAGTATTAATATTTCAATCATACATATTAATCTATAGTGGTACATTATTAATACATCCCATTATAGAGAGAAACTAAATAAAATGTTTAAAAAAAGATGCATTAAATCTTAAAAAAATAAATATAGTCCCCTATTCAAACATACCTGTTAAATATTCATTAAAGAAAAGTATTCTTTCTAATAGACAAATATAAACATAAAAACGTTAATAAATCATTAATTAAAGAATTGCAAACTACATGGAGTTTAATTAAAAAAAATAAATAAATGCTTTTCACCCTATTTAAACAGAGTATAAAGCTGATATCTGGAAACCAGCAGCTAATATATAGAATAGTACACTATTTAACACGTGAATTTAATTTATGGTGGTAAATTGATAGGTAAAACAGTTGAAATTTTACTTGTAGAAGATAATCCTGCAGATGCCCGTCTTGTAATGGAAGTTTTTAAGGATTTTAAAATAAATAACAAATTATATCATGTAAAAGACGGTGTAGAAGCTATGGACTATCTGCAGCATAGTGGTGAATATGCAGATACTTCAAAACCAGACTTAATATTGCTTGATTTGAATTTACCTCGAAAAGATGGGCGTGAAGTTTTAAAAGAAATAAAAGAAGATGAAGAACTTAAATGTATTCCAGTAGTCATTTTAACCACTTCAAGTGCTGAAGACGATATTTTAAAAACTTATTGCAACCATGCCAACTGTTACATCATAAAACCAGTGGACTTTGACCAGTTTATAAAAGTTATACAATCAATAGAAAGTTTCTGGCTTACCATGGTAAAGTTACCAAGCTAAGTCCAAAGTTATAAATTAGCTAATTTTAAAAACGTTCATGTTTGCAGGTTCACAAAACTGTTGATTTTGTACGGAAAAATAGAAAATTGGAGCTGGAATTAAGATTTACATCCCAGCTATCCATAGGCCCTCAATTTTAAATGAATCAAATTTATCTTTATCGATTCTATATAACTTATTTCCAATGAGCAGTTCAACCGTCTCATCTTCATAATCCTGCGCTTTTACTTTAGGAACATTTGAATCCGTTTTTTGAGTTACTTTTGTTGTATTCTGTGGAACAATAGTTTTTCCTGTGAAATATCCATTTTTAACTTCTTTTCCGTTGATTACTCCATTATACGGGATTAAATAAAATCCTCTATTATCATGAGATTTTCCATGAATTAAACAGAAATCCATATCTGTTACTGTGCTGTACCACATACCCTCAGGTGAAGTCCATGAAGAAGGGCCTTCTTCAAATGCAAGAGTTCCATAGGTATGCGATGATGGGTCATAATTGTAGAAAACCCTAGTATGGTAATTGTAATTTGCTCCCAAACTACAACTACATTTACCTGTTGCCATAACATACTTCGATGTTATTTTAACATTATAAGCACCAATTCCATGAGCCGAAACAGCTGCAGGACTCATAATAAGAAGCGCTGCAATCGAAAACAGCGCCAATAGCGTACTTGCTTTAATTTGTCGCTTAATATAATCACACTCCATATGTTTTTTTGGTTCAGTTGATTGGTTGGTGCCACTAGGGTTAGGTACCCCTGAACCAGTTGGAGCATAATTAACACCTCCGTATAAACTTAGTAATAATTTGTATTACTCAATATAAATATTTTATGAAATTCATCCCAAAATAGATATGATTATTTACTTAATATGATTTTTTGAAATAGAAATAGGGGAATTGAATTTTTAATATGTTTTAATATATAAATTTTACCCTTTTTTTGAAATTTATAAAATAAAAATAGTTTTTAATCCAATAAAATATCTAATATTTTAACTAAAAATTAAAAAGATATTATATTGTTCAAAATTTTAAAATTAATATATTTTAACATTAATTAATGATTTAAAATGCTTTAAAACGCTGCTATTTTAAAATAGAGTCAATTAATGCCAATTTAAATATATAAATCGATCAGACATATAAATTATTATTATAAATTTATTTTAGGAAAAATAAGGTAAAATTAAGCATGATGACATTATTAAGACTTATTTTAGAAAAGAGAAAAACATAAAATAAATTAATAACTGATATTTACATCAAGTTATTAATTTTTACCGTCGCTTATAATTATCCTGCGTATTGGAACTTCTAAAATAGTGTATTTTTCGCCCATAAGAGCCTCACGGACCATTTTTACTATTTCATCCACTTTTTCTTCATCCACAACACTGCAGATAAGCATCGCATTCTTTGCATGATCTTTGATCATCTTTATTGCAGACTCCGGATCCTCCTTTATAGAAAATCCCTTCCAATCCTGGGGAGACATACCCTTATATTCCAAAATATAAAATCCAGTTATTCCCGCATCAGTTAGAGCATTCATAGCTTTACCTAAATTTCTTATCTCAACAAAGACCCTCAGATGAACTTTCATGCCATCACCTTCTCTATATATTCATATGTTCTGCCCACCTATTATAATATTGGTGACTGTGAATATAATATCAACTTCAAGATTCAAGCTGGAAACCACAAAATTCTTGAAATCAGAATTTAAATTGACCAGCTTCAGTAAATAACCTTATGGTGATTTAATGGATAAAATATGTATCAAAGATGCTCAAATTAATATAAAAAGCGACGCTTTTATAATCCAAAGAGAAAAGGGGTTTTTATCTTTAAGTAATGTTAACAATAATTTTTCAACTATCAAAACTATAATAAACCATTCGTCTTGTAATGATATTCAAAATAAAGAAGAATATATCCACAAATTCCTTGAAAATAAAAATGTGCTGAATCCCGCATCAGTAATCTTAACAGGCGCCAGCATTAGCAAGTCAGCCGTTGAAACATCCGATTATGTAACAGCCATAGTTTCATCCCATGCATTTAACCTATTGGACACAAAAGAAGTAGTTAATACTAATTATGATGACAAAATATCCATAAGCACAATATTAATTATAAATAATGATCTAAGTTATAAATCACTTTTAAACGTATATTCATGTGCAGAAAGAGCTAAAGTAGCAGCATTATGGGATTTAGATGTTCGAAATTCTTCAGGAGACATATCTACCGGAAATCTTAATGATTCACTAATTGTAGCCTGTACTGGAAAAAATGAAGAAGAAATTGACAACGCAGAACTTCAAACTTTAGTTATGAAATGCGTCAGAAAAGCCACAAAAAAAGCTATTTTAAATTCAGGATATAAAAAAGAAGTTTTAGATTATATAGAAGGAATAGGCATCAAAATAGAAGACCTTGTTGATGCTGGAATGGAACTATGTGTAGGCGTAGAAAAAAGCGAAGAGCTATACGAAAAGTTACATAAGCAGATATTAAAGTCTCTAAAAGATCTGAATGTTGTATCATTCATAATTGCAGGAATAAGGCTTGAAGAAGATTACGCAAAACATAGAGTAACAGGAATAAATGTAGATGATGATCCCGCATACCTATATTCCGATGAAGTCTTTGGAATGTCTGTAGCAAATCAAATTGCCGGGACCAAAGCAATATTTAATTTTAAACGATATGATGAGGAAAAACCAGGCATAATCGGCAAACTTGGCCCCGTACTTGATGATGTATTTGCAGGGCTTATTGCAGGGTGCATGTCCAAGATATTTGAAGAATGATCGGGGAATGATCATGAGCGACAAAAGAGTACTGAATGTAGAATACGAAAAATCACACCCTGCATTAAATTCATCTAAACTTAGAGGGATAGCAGGACTTATTTCATTTTCAACAGTTATCCCCCTAAATATTCATACTACCATTGAGGAAATGGCAGCTTTCACATGGTTCTGGCCTGTAATTGGCGGCTTGATTGGAATATTTGTAGGAGCAGTTGGATTTATATCTTTGAACCTGCTTCACCTATCCCCACTTATCACAGCAGCCCTAGTTTACAGTTTTGCAATATGGTTTACTGGATTCCACCACCTGGACGGGCTCATGGATATGGGTGATGGGCTCATGGTACACGGAGACCACCAAAAAAAGATTCAAGTTATGAGGGACATGATGGTCGGGACTGGAGGTATCTCCCTATTTTTTATAGTTGCCATAATTACATTTTCAGCAATTAATGCTATTCCTGCAGGTTTAATATTTTTGGTACTTTTAATTTCGGAGGTAGCTGCAAAAACAAGCCTTATAACCTGTGCAACATTTTCAAAACCGTTTCCAGATGGAACTGGAAGATTATTTATAGAATCAATGAACATAAAATTATTAGTACTGTCATTTATTTTAACGTCAATAATTGGATTTTTAGCCATAAGTATCACAGGAATCCTTGGAATAATTGGAGGGATAATTGCTGGCGCCGCAGTTGCTGCTGTAGCTTCAAAACAGTTTAAATATGCAACAGGAGATATTTTAGGGGCTTCCAATGAAATAGGGCGTTTAGTATCCCTTATAGTAATGACTACTGTTTTAATATACATATAAGAGCTGATAGAGTGAAAATCAATGTTTTAAGACTTGACCACAGACAAAAAAGAGATGCACGAATAACAACCCACGTTTGCCTGACAGCAAGAGCTTTTGGAGCGGACGGAGTAATCTTAAATGGAGACGAAGATACAAAACTCATGGAAAACGTCAAAGATGTTGCTAAACGTTGGGGTGGTCAATTTAAAGTAGATTATAAAAAGAATTATGAAAACCTCATAGATGAATGGAAAAACAATGGTGGAGAAGTAGTTCACCTCACAATGTACGGGTCTCAGGTCCATGAAGTTGTAAGTGATATTAGAAAATCACCAAAGGACAAGCTTGTAGTGGTTGGAGGTTCAAGAGTCCCTACCAAAGTATATAAAGAAGCCGACTGGAATGTTTCTGTAACTTCGCAGCCCCATTCAGAAGTATCATCCCTTGCAGTCTTTTTGCACATGTTATTTGAAGGAAAAGAGCTGGATAAAGAATTTGAAGGCGGCAAGATGAAGGTCATACCCACCGCTGAGGGTAAAAGGGTCATAATAAATGATAATGAAGAAGAAAAAATAGAATGATATCAATGCAGGCGTATCCCATGTTAAAAGTAGTTGAGCATGCAGTTGTACAGAAAAATCTCACCAGAATAAGGGACAAAAATATAGACCGCGTCCATTTCAGGCAGGGAATTATTGAAATTGGACGGTTAATGGGATACGAATATGCAAATACTTTAGAAAAAGAGCCTGTAACTGTAAATACCTCTCTGGGAGTTGCAGAAGGCATCAAAATTAAAGACATTGACAACATAGTAGTTGTAAGTGTTTTAAGGGCTGCAATTCCCTTGGTTGAAGGAATATCCCAAGTATTTAAAGAGGCAGAATATGGGGTTATCGGCGCCTGGAGGAGTGAAGAACCGCCATTTAATGCAAAGATAGACTATATTAAACTGCCAGATTTAGAAAATAAAATTGTGATAGTTGCAGACCCCATGCTTGCAACAGGCCACACATTGAATGCTATTTTAAATGAAATTAAAAAGAGGGGCACGCCTAAAAAAATTGTAATTTTCAGTGTTATCTCAGCAGAGCCGGGAATAGCAAAAATATTCAAAAATCATCCTGAAATTGAAATATACACCTGTTCAGTTGATGAAAAGCTCAACCAGGATGGCTATATTGTTCCAGGTCTTGGAGATGTTGGAGATCTGTGTTTTGGGAAGCCGTGTTTATAATGTATTTTAGTTTGGAATCACTACTTCATAACCCTCATAGTTTATATAAACAATAGAAGTAGGATTGACAGGATCGTCTACATGGAAGTATCCGCCATTTGCATAAATCATCGTACTAACTCTAGAAATAGGATTGTCAGGGAAGTCTATTAACTCATTACTATCTGGATCTTCAACTGTGATCTTTTTAGCCGCATCACCAGGATACTTAATATAAGTTGCTATATCATCGGTGAAGTACCTGCAGTTTGCAATCATATTCATCTGCTTTAAGTTTAGATTTAGGAAGTTAAAGCGTCACAATCCCAATTAAAAACTGTGAAACACCAAACAAAACAAAAGCCAACACAAACATGAATAAAAACCCTTTTTTAGTTCTCAACTCAATAGGAACAATCCTATTAAGCTTATCCGGAAACAAATACACTGTCTGCAGTAATAAACCCAGAATAATAGTGAAAATAGCAGCCTCTAAAGGTGGCGTTCCACTGGTGAAGTGTAATTGTATTCCTGAAAACCCACGGCCAACAGTATATAAACCTACAGCCGATGCAAGAATCCAGTAAGAGAGAGGCATAAAACCAAAACCCTTAACAGTCTCAGTAACTACCCTTCCCTCTCCAGAAGAAAGTTCCTTACCATCAGGTAAAACCACTTTATCAGGTAAAACTGCCTTACCTTTAGGAATTAATATACTATCATCACTAAATGTTTTAATTCTAAAAAACATTCCCAAAATAGGATAAACCAGTGCAACAGCACCGCCTAACCCAAACCAGAAATTGCCAGATGTTAAACCTAATGCCAACATTAAAAAGAAAAATGCAGGCGCCGAAAGAGTAAAAAGAATTATATAACCCTGATAAGAATACGGAAATGGTGATTGGAAAGGTTTCAATCCATATTTACTGTCCAGTTGATCCCAATAATATACATAAAAAATCCATGCAATTAAAAAAAAACAGAGGGCAAAAAAGAAGGGCAAATAATGTAATTTCATAAGATTAGCGAAAATATAAGAAAGTAAATATAAAATAGGTATACCTAAAACCACATTAAGTAGAATATGAATTTTCCTTTCTTCCCCATCTAACTTCCAAGGTTCATTTGTAAAAAATATCGAAAAATAATTTTTAACTGCCATCTAATCTCTCCAATAAAATAAAATAATTTATGTTGTTGCAAAGTAATCTGCAATGTTATTATATGCTACGGAACCATAATCATCAATTTCAGGACTATAACTGTTCACAATCACTGAAGCACGACTAGGCAGTACAGTGTATCTTAGAGCATTTTTAGCAGCTTCTTCTCTTGTGTCTCCAAATGCTGTTCTTATTACTCTTTTGTTAGTTCCATATTTAATATATTCTACAGTACTCATATAACCCCCGGTGAAAGTACCGCCACCCCATTTAGGCATATTTGTAATCACATAACTCTCAGAATTTCCTGCAACTGTTGTAACACTCTTTTTAGCCCCAGCTTTTGTGACATAACTGATACCAAGCCTACCAGCAACACCACCTTCAGCTCCAATAAATGGTACCAAAGAAGGCCCAACATTCAAACCAAAGTTAATCCATCTAGATGTAGTCCATCCTTCATCCAGATCAGAGGCATAATAAGAACCTGCTACTCCCGCCAATATTAACGCACCACCAATAAACCAACCTGGCGGGCCTCCTAGAATCATCGCTGCCACTCCAACAGATATTGCTGCACTGCTTGCAAGTCCAAGCACTGTATCTTCCATGTCATTTTGACCCCAGTCCGCGGCTACTGCTTCCCCTGTTTCTATGGCCCTATTTATAGCTGGTCCATTATTAATTATTATATTACCTAAATCATTACCCCATTCTGCCTGCTGGTTTTTGTAACAGTAACTTCCGCAGCTGGTTTCATTTCCCGTTAAAAGGTCCATAACAAGACCAGTTTCCGGGTCAATTAACAATATCTTTCCATTGCTACCAACCGCTTTAATAACAATATAACCATTACTTTCAAATATTTCTAACGGCTCACCACTAAGCATCAGGTCACCCAACCCAATTGTTACACTACTCCACACATTTGGACCAATTATTGTCCCATTCTGGTCAGGATTAGGGAATAATGACGCCATAACCCAGTACTCAATCGGTGAAAAGGAGGATGAACATGCAAAACGGAACGCCCTCACATTATCAGGATCCCCAACTACATCCATACCCATCCTGTGACTCATTTCCCCAGTAAGAAGCGTGTTATAAGCATCATCCAATGTAGAAACTACAATTGGAGTGGTACGAATCCAGGTAACATTAAATTTGGAAGCTGCATCTGCCACCATATCATGACACTTAATCACCAGAAGCGCCTCCAAAAAGGTTCCATACGCTGCTTTCATGGGTCCTTCTGGATAAAGAAGAGTTCTATTTACATCTGAAATATGAATTAAGATTTGGAAGATGAAATCTCTTTTACCCACTCTTTAGCATTTTCATGCCTATGATTCAGCTTCAAAACCATTTCAAAACATTTAAGAGCATCATCGCATTTTTTAAGTTCAACCAAACTCAAACCTTTATTATAATAAGCACTAGAATAATCCAATTTTATTTTTAAAGCTTGATCAAAAGAATTTATAGCATATTCATGGTCTCCTAATTCAGCAAATATATTACCTTTACTATTCCATGACTCTTCATTATTAGGTTCTAACTCTAAACTTCTGTCAAAACATTCTAGCGCTTCATTAAATCGTTTAAGTTTCTTTAAACTATGGCCTTTGTTAAAATAATACACTGAATTTTCAGGATCAATGTTTAATGCTTTTTCTATGCATTTTAAAGCTTCATCTTCTTGATCAATGTCAGCGAAAATAATACTTTTGTTATTCCAGGCCTTTGAATCATTAGGATTTGATTCTAAAACTTTTTCAAAACACCTTAAAGCTTCATCATATCTATCAAAATGTTGAAAAATAACACCTTGGTTATACAATGCTTTCTCATTCGTTGGATCCAAGACTAAAATGTTATTATAAACTTTAAGAGCTTCATCACATCTTCTAAGTTCAACCAGAACATTACCCTTATTATACATCGCATTAATTTTATCTGGATCATATTCTAAGGCGTTATTAAAACAAAAAAGAGCATCATCCAATTTACCTAACTCCACATTAAAACAGCCCTTATTGTACCACGCATCACTATCCTGTTTAATTTTCAAATATTCATCTAAACAATTTATTGCATCATCATAATTGCCCAATGATTCAAGAACAATACTTTTATTATACAACACTTCAGTGCTTTCAGGGTTCTTTTTAAGTAAACTATTATAGATCTTCAAAGCCTCGCCATATTTATCCTGATCTGCTAGTTTTCCTGCTCTTTCAAAATCTGATTTAAAAGTGTCTTTATTTTTAAAAAAATTAAGAAATCCCATTTCATTCACCCGTAAGCTACAAATTAAGATTTATAAGACACAATAACTTTTTTGCATTTATGGTTAAGGAATATGTTTTAAAGATAAAATTTCTTTTACCCATTTTGCAGCGTTTTCATCAGTAGGATCCAATTTCAATACCTTTCGAAAACATTCAATGGCTTCATCGCATCTTTTAAGTTCTACCAAACTTAAACCTTTATTATAATAAGCATTAGAATAATTAGGGTTTATTTTAATAGAATGATTAAAATAATTCACAGCATCATTATGCTTACCCAGTTCAGCAAATATGTTACCCTTACTATTCCATGACCCTTCATTATTAGGATCCAACTCTAAAACTTTATTAAAACATTCTAAAGCTTCATCATATCTTTTTAAATCCATTAATGTTTGGCCTTTATTATGATAAATTTCTAGGTCACATCCAATACTCAATGCTTTTTCAAAGCAAACCATTGCTTTTTCAAGTTTACCATTACGAGCAAAAATAACACCAATATTGCTTAAAGCATCTGAATCTTTTGGATTTAATTCCACAACCCTTTCAAAACAGTTCAAGGCTTCATCAGTTTCACCAAAATGATGAATAATAAGTCCCTTATTATACCACCCTTTATCATCCATAGGATCCAGTTCTAAAACTTTATTAAAAGCATTTAAAGCTTCTTCACATTTCCTAAGAGTAAATAAAATATTTCCTTTATTATACCATACATTAGCCTTTTTTGGATCATATTCTATGGATTTATTATAACAAAAAAGAGCGTCATTTAAATTATCCAATTCTTTCAGAAGCCAACCTTTGTTGTACCATGCACTTGCATCTTCAGGTTTAAGTTTCAAATATTTATCTAAACAATTTATTGAATCATCATAATTACCTATTGATTCAAGAACAATACTCATATTATACAAAACTTCAGTGCTTTCAGGGTTCTTTTTAAGTAAACTATTATAGATCTTCAAAGCCTCGCCATATTTATCTTGATCTGCTAGTTTTCCTGCTCTTTCAAAATCTGATTTAAAAGTGTCTTTATTTTTAAAAAAATTAAGGAGTCCCATTTTATCCCCCAATAAACTACAAATTAAGATTTATAAGACAAAATAGCTTTTTTTGCCTTCTTAGCAGGCTCAAAATCAGGATCAAGTTCTAAAGTTTTAGTTAAACATTTTAAAGCCTCTTGATTCTTTTCAAGTTCTCCTAAAACAATGCCTTTATAATAATATGCCATTATATATTGTGGATCAATTTTTAAGGCTTTATCTAAACAATCAAGAGCATATACATACTTATCACCTTGCAAAAAAACAAGTCCTTTAACAAGCCATATTTTTGCATTCATGGGTTCTAATTCTAAAGCTTTATCAAAACATTCTAATTCTTCATTATACTTTCCAAGGTTTCCAAGAACAATTCCTTTATTAAACCATGCATCAACGTACTTTGAATCTAAATTTACTGCTTTATTATAACATTCAATAGCTTCTTCAAATCGCTCAAGATCTTTTAAAACATTGCCCTTATTATACCACGCTCGAAATTTATTTGGATCTAATTCTATAGATTTATTATAACACAAAATAGCTTCTTCATTTTTTCCAAGATTTCCAAGAGCATTACCCTTATTATTCCATAATTGATACATGCTTGGATCAAGATTTAAGGCATTATCATAACACTCAATTGCGTTTTTATATTTTCCAAACTTTTCAAGAGTAATAGCCTTATTATACCACGATTTAACATCTTTTGGATCTAACTCTAAAGCATTATCATAAGCACTCAAAGCATCCTCAGACTTCCCCATCTTTCCAAAAGTAACCCCTTTATTGTACCATGCTTTAGCATACTTTGGATCTATTTTGAGAATTTCATCATAACACTCTAAAGCCTCTTGATACTTCCCTTGCTCTTCAAATTCAATCCCCTTTTTAATAAGTGAATTCTTCTTAAAACCACTAAATAAACCTATAATAAACACCTCCCACAAAATAAAGATGAGTTTTTTTAATGCCCTATTCAATTTAGAAATCAAGGTAATCCATGTTTCAAACCAAAAGGTATAAAAAGAAGAATCTGAGTTTTGCGTTCAGATTCATTTAACTCATAAGACATTTTGAAAAAAAATTTTAGAAATACTCCTTTGTCTCATTTAAACACCTGCATCCCAAACTCCCCTTTAAAATCTATATTAAAAGCAATAAATATAATATTTTCCATTTAATTTTTATTATTACTTTAGATGCTATTTTAAAGAGATTAATAACACTAAATTTATGTTTATACACTTTTAAAAGGTTTAAAATAAAATTCACGGCATTCTGTAAGAAGCTTTAAGAAGCTTTTTAGACTCTTTAGCAGGCTTAAAATCAGGATCCAAATCCAAAGCCCTATCAAAACAATTTAATGCTTCATGTAAATGTTGACATGGCCCCGATAATATCAAACCTTTAACATACCAAGCTACAACATTTTTCGAATCCAATTCCAAAGCCTTATCCAAACAACTAATAGATTCAGAAAATTTTCTTTTAAATAATCCTAAAACTCCTCCTTTCTCAACCCATGCATCAACATATTCTGGATCTAACTCTAAAACTTTATTGAAACATTCGAGAGCCTCATCAGATTTACTATTTTTTCTAAAAACAATTCCCTTATAAAAAATGGCATCAATAAATAATTGATCTAACTCTAAAACTTCATCATAGCACATTAATGCTTTATCAAATTCACCATTTTCCAAGTAGGTATTAGCCTTTTTAAATAAAGATTTTTTATTATATTTATTCTTAAAACCACCAAATAAACCCATATCTATATCCTCCAATACCTAAAATTATGATATATTATTATTAGAATTTTGTTAGGGGAATGCACTACCCCCACCTCCACCAAAACCTCCAGAAGTAGAATTATTTAAATCATAATTCTTATATTTTTGGTAGGATTCCTCAATAGTATCATAAATAACTCCCCTTGTCAATACAGATAGCAACCCAAGACCAACACCAGTACCAGCAGCACCTTTAGCAAATGCCACAGGATCTCCAGCCAGTATACCTTTGTACATATCAATAGATTGCTTTTTAATGAAACGGAACGTATTTAAAAACGTATTTGCCCATTCTGTTGAATTTCCATCAGAACCACCAGTTCCAAGATTTTTAAATGCTTGTGGTCCCCAAAAATCCCATAATGTTGTTTGTGCGTCATCAAGTTCATCATCACAATCAATTTTGTTTAAAAAATCAATTGTTTTCGAAATATCAACATTAATCTTATTTGAACCATATGATACTGACGAAATTAAAAACCCAATCGTTTTTGACGCGGAATTATATACTAAATCTTTTACTGTTTGAACATCTTGATTGAAATCTCGGTGCGGCGGCCAGTTATACTTATCACATAAATAATTACCAACCACAAACGTTGTAATACCTACTCCAATAACCGCTGCAGTAAGCGGATTTTTTGCAAACCTTGTTAAACTAGCCAAAACCTCTGCAGCAGGACCATCTACACCAACATATTCAAAAATTGACATTAAACTACCACTTCCCTGAAGAATACTACCCGAACTACCAAACATATTCAGATTTATACCCAATATCGGAATAAAACTCATCCAAGGAATATTTTCAATACCATTAATCAGCTTCTCACCCAGATCATGAGCCCATTCAGCCTGCTGGTCAGAATAACACCAGCTACCAGACAAACTAGAATTCAAAACCATAACATCCCTCAAAATACCAGTCTCAGGATCCAAAACCAAAAACAAACTATTATCTGCGGACTTCATCACAAAATAACCATTACTCATAAACAAGTCAACCATTTCACCATTAAAAATCATCTGCCCCAAACCCATAACAATAGAAGTACTATTACCACCAGGGAATAATGATTCACCAACCATATGCTCAATCGGGTTAACAGCAGACGAACAAGCATAACGGAAAGCCGTAATGTTACTTACATCCCCAATCACATCCATACCAAAACGATGACTACACTCCAAGGTTAAAACCGTACAGTAAGCATCATCAAAAACAGAAACTATTATAGGCGTAGTCCGTGTCCATGAAACATTGTATTGAGCTGCTGCCTGGTCAGCAACCATATCATGACACTTAATCATCAAAAGAGCCTCTAAGAAGGTTCCATAAGCCGCCTTCATAGGACCATCCGGATAAAGAAGAGTACCATTTACATCAGTCCTGTCCTTTTGATCCAACCAGTACTGCAAGATATCATCTGTAACTTTAGTTGTAACAATTGCAAAGCTTCTAACGCCTTCATAACCCGCATATTTATAAACAAGAGAAGTAGGATTGACCGGATCATCTACATGGAAGTATCCCCCATTCGCATAAATCATAGTACTAACTCTAGAAATAGGATTGCCAGTGAAATCAAGGTCTATTAACTCATTACTATCTGGGTCTTCAACTGTGATCTTTTTAGCAGCGTCCCCTGGATACTTAATATAAGTTGCTATATCATCAGTGAAGTACCTGTGGTTTGCAATCATGTTCATTTCACTATTTGTAAACCCATTATTCTCTTTAATTATATTTAATATTCCAATTTCCAGGTCATCACCTGTTAAATTCTGTAACTCTGGGTTTTGTTGAATGATACTTTGCAGTGCCATTTTAGAAGCTGCTGACTCTGAAAAAAGCCAGTTTAAAAAGTTTACATTGTACCAAACTTTCGGAGAATAAGAATTTTTGTAATAAAGGTAATTTATATTTGAAACTGTTCTGTTTAAAACCACAGCCCCATTTACAATTAAGTCCACTTCATTCTGGAACACTCCAAAATCAGAGCTGGTGGACTTCCACAGCACACTCACCCAGCTAACAGACTCATTTAAAGGCAGTACATAAGACAAAGAAAGCGGCTGACCAGTAGATAAATCAATAGCAGTACTTGCAATGAGTATAGTTGCATTGGCACTGCGATCAACTGCGGCAGACACATTTTGCCCATCTACATTTGCAGTTACGTTTGTTAAACCTGATTGTAAGTTTGGATTCAGCACCAAAGTAGCTGAAGCTTCGCCTTTTACTGTAGAACTGCTATTGGTGATAGTGCCATTATCTGTTGTGAAATTAACTGGTATACCTTCTGGAATGTAAGTTATAGTTGAAAGATACTCGCCGTTGCTGTTGTGATTTAAGTCTGCTGTGATGGTAGATTCATAAATCTTACCATCAGAAACCTTATAGGAAGTTGGGGTGATTGTAAGAACCAACCATGGATTGTAAAGTACAGATCCACTTATCACGTAAATAGCACTGGGTTTTGCTGAAGACACTGCAGGATTATTGGTTCCCCACCAGTTATTGGTAGCATTCACAGTACCACCCCTGCTTAAAAGTCCATATTCTCCATTTCCAACTATCCTATTGAAATGAAGGTCTCCTGAAGAGTTGTATAAATAAATACCTTGATATGTGTTATTTTTAATATCATTTGATGTTACTGTGAGATTATTTGAATACTCAGAGAGAATACCACAGTCATTGTTTGCAAGATTATTTCCAGATATAGTGGTATTGTTAGCCTGGTAAAGATAAATACCCCTCAACATACTGTTTGTTATGTTATTTCCTGATAGGAGAGTGTTGTTCGAGTATTCAAGGTCAATTCCCCCCAAATTATTCTGTAAAATGTTCCCTGAGACCGTACAGTTTGTGGTGGAGTTCAGGAAGATCCCATACCCAAAGTCACCGGTGCTGTTTAATCCATTTCCTGCAATAGTATTATCTAATACATAGCAGCTGCTAACTCTATTTAGGTAAATAGCTGATGAATGTGTCGCACCTGTGATTGTAAATCCATAAATCATAGAATCACTGCAGTCATTAACAGTGAAAACAGGGTTTGAAGAATTCAATGCCTGTACAGTTACATTACCCTCAGAGATTATGGTGAGGTTTTTATTTACAACAATATTTTCAATGTATGTCCCGTTTGTAACAAAGATAACGTCACCATCAATGGTTAAAGGATCATTGACAGCTGATTGAATACTGCTGAAAGACTTATGAAACGCTTTAGAGACCTGCCAGTTATTCACTGTAGCTGCAACTGTTGTTGCACCATCTGAGGAACTAGATGTGAGAATTACTATAGCCCTACCACTTCGAATGGTCCCAGTACTGTTTATAGTTCCCAGCGTAGTGGTGAAATTCACAGGCAGACCATCAGGTATTGTTCCCGAGGAAGAAGTATCATTCCCATGGTTATCCTGGGTTAGATCAGCAGTTATCTCGCAGTCAGATGTACTGTTATGTGTCACAGTAATCATAGAACCAGTTAAGCTAAGCACTAGCCATGGATCATATGTTACAGTTCCTCCAGCTATGTTAATGTCACTGGGACTGGTTAATGAAACTACAGGATTGTTAGTTCCCCACCAGTTGTTAGTGGCATTTAATGCTCCATTACCCATATTATAAAGCCCGTAAAAAGTATTTCCAGTAATTATATTGAAATTAATGTCGGCAGAGGATGATGTAGCTTTAATTCCATTTTGATGGTTATCTGTTATAGTATTTTCATAAATTGTACAGTTACTGGAATTGTTGAGTTCAATTCCATTCATTAAATTGTTCTGGACGGTGTTTGCCATTATCAAAGTGTTTCCTGAGTTATAGAGATAAATTCCATGGCCAGAATTATTGGTGATAATATTGGAATATATGGTGTTGTTGTCTGAACTGTTAAACCAGATTCCTCCCATTAAATTACCAGTTAAGTTGTTGTCCCATATCGTATTATTCGTTGAACTGGCAAGAAGCAGCCCATAATAATTACTGGTCAAAATATTCCCCATAATAGTGCAGTTGCTGGCATTGTTGAGATAAATGCCTGACGAGGATGTTCCATTAGCACCAGTTAAAGTAAATCCTAAAATTAAAGATCCGTTTCCGCCCGAATTAATAGTGATAATAGGGCTGTTTGGACTTGCAGCCTGAATTGTCACGTTTCCATCATAAGGAGTTATTGTGAGGTTCTTATTTAACACAATATTTTCAAGGTAAGTCCCATTTGCAACTACAATAATATTGCCATTAACAGTTAAAATATCATCAATGGCATTTTGTATACTGGAATAACCCAAACCCGTGTTGAGATTACCTACAGGTGAAAAGATATAATATTTAATACCTACAGGAGATTTATTACCTGTAAAATCAACTGCCATGAATTTCAAAGTAGTAGTTGTGGTTAGGAGAATAGGGCCAACATATACTGTACTTGAAGTTGTTGGAGTGCTGCCATCAGTAGTGTAATAAATAACAGGATTTGAATCAACGGCATCCGATGCTGTTAAATTCACATATTGAGTAATATTGTAAAGTCCAGTGGCGAGAGTTGCATTTACAGTTGGTGCAATTGCATCAATAGTGATATTCATCTGTAAAATTTGCCCATCCAACGTAGCAGTGACACTTGCCACTCCAGAAGTGACTGTTCCTGAATTAAATGTTAATATGGCCTTTCCATTCCTAGTATAAACTGGACTAGCCATGTTACCTAATGTGGTTGTGAAATTTACAGGTATATTATCCGGGACATGACCTCCCGACGAAGTATCAGCACCATTACTGTTATGAGTTAAATCAGCGGTTACTGTTGAATTACCATTAGTTCTTGTAGGATTAGCAGTTAAGTTTAATACTAACCATGGATTGTAGGTTACTGTTCCTCCATTGTTGCGAATATTGCTTGAATTAGTTGTGGGGTCTGTATTTGAACCCCACCAATTATTTGTAGCATTTACAACCCCACCATTCGCATTGTAAAGCCCATAATTTCCACTTACTACAATCCGGTTGAAGTTAATATTGGCACTGCCATAATAATTACCAATAGTACTACCTTCCATTGCCGCAGTGTTACCAGTAAAACCACTTCCAGTAACATTCATAGTTCCCTGCCAGTTGATAATTGCACCACAAACATGCTGCGCAACATTATTTGTGAAAACACAATTATTAACGTTTAAAACGTTGTTACTGTTTATAGCACCACCATCATGAATTGCAGTGTTACCCATGAAAGTACTGCCAGTTACAGTTAAATTGCCATCATTACAGATAGCACCACCCCAATAAGCAGTGTTATTTCTAAAAGTACAGTTAATTACAGTTAGATTACCCCTATTATAAATAGCACCACCAGGACCAGATGCATAATTACCGTTAGCAAATATCAAGTTAAAAATTGTAACAGTCACACCCGGATTCACCGTAACAATAGAACTTAAAGAATTCACAGCTTGTATTGTCACATTTTCTCCAGGAAAGGCCATTATTACTATCCTTTTATTTACAACAATATTTTCCCTATAAGTTCCACTCATAATCTCAATAACATCACCGTCAGAGGTTGAAAGATCATCAATTGCCGCTTGTATGCTAGAAAACCCTTTCTGAGTTACAGTATTGTATATATTAAATATATTAACCGTTTTAGAAACTATCTGGTTATCTAAAGTGACAGTAATATTAGCTATACTATTTACAGTAGAATTAAGTTGGGATACGGCTTTTCCATTAATTGTATTTACATTTCTTACAATTATTCCATAATCTGTAGTGAAATTAATAATTATTCCATCGGGGACGTGCCCTAACTGTGATAAATCAGTTCCATGATTATTATGTGTTAAATCCGCAGTTATATTAAAAGTACCGTTTATACAGTGCACAGAATTCACAGCCAATACAATCCATGGGTTATAAATGACATTTCCACCTAAAATGCATATATCGCTGACATTACTGGAAGATACAGTTGGATTATTAGTACCCCACCAGTTGTTAGTTGCATTTACAAAGCTGCTATACGCATTAATAAGTCCACCTACACTGTTTCGAGCAATTCTGTTGAAATTAACAGTTGCTGGGGAAAAGTAGAGATAAATACCATTTTGATTATTAATTATGGTATTTTCAGTTATTCTAGTACTGTCTGAATTATCTACGTAAATTCCTGCATAATGGTTATTTGTTACGTTGTTTCTGGAGATTGTATTATTACTTGAATAAAGAAGAGTAATTCCATTCAGAATGCTATTTATCGCATCATTCATAGATATAGTGATATTACTTGCATTTTGAAGGGCAATTCCTTCAGTATTATTTGTCACATTATTTCCAAATATAATATCATTACGTGAATTATAAAGGAGAATTCCGTTTTCAGTATTGTTTGTTATGTTATTTTCAGATATAGTGCTGTTATTTGAATAACCAATAATTATTCCACCGTAAATCGTCCCATTTATACCATTTTTCGTTACATTATTTCCAGATATTAAAATACCATTTGAATAAGTAATGAAAATGCCCATTTGATCATTATCTGTTACTTTACTCCCAACTAAGGTTGTATTATTGGAACTATCAGCACAAATCCCACTAAGAACATTATTCGATGCAATATTTCCAGATACACAATTACCATTAGCAAGGTCTAAATAAATTCCATGGTGAACATTATTAGTTGCATTATTTCCAGATATGGTGTTATTATTTGCATATCCAACAATGATTCCATTTAAGCCATTGAATGATGCATCATTTACAGATATAGTGTTATTATTCGAGCTATCGAGACAAATTCCATCCAGAATATTATCTTTTACATTATTTCCAGATACAACAGTACTGTTTGAATTGTAAAGGTAAATTCCTCTATCATTGCCTGTTACATTGTTTCCAGAGATAGTGTTATTGCGTGCATCATTGAAGAAAATTCCACTAATACTATTGCAGGTTATGTTATTTCCGGATACTCGATTAGTACTGGAATATTCGATATGAACTCCCACTACAGTTACATTATTTCCAGATATGCTATTTCCCGATATAGTGTTATTATTGGCATAACTAATGTCAATTCCGTTATGGACATTGGCAGTCAAATTATTTCCAGATAATGTGTTGTTATTTGCATATCCAATGGCAATTCCATCCGCATTATTTCCAGTTACATTATTTCCCGACACAATAGTACTGTTTGAATTGTAGAGAAAAATTCCTTCTTGAATGTTGCCCATTACATTGTTTCCAGACACAGTGTTATTATTGGCATAATAAAGAACAATTCCATTACCTGTGTTGTTTGCTACCTTATTACCAGATATCGCATTGTTTCGTGAATAGTAATTAATAATTCCGTTCCCGCCATTGGCTGTCACATTATTTCCAGTTATATAATTATTGTTTACATTTTCAAAATAAATTCCATCATGAGCGTTGCCCGTTATATTATTTCCAGATATACGGGTACTGTTTGCATCGATAAGGATCCCATATAAATTATTTGTTATAATATTTCCAGTGACATTGCAACTATTAACATAAGAGCTTATATAAACACCATAAGAATTAGTAGCCCCCCGTATAGTGAAACCCTTAATTAAGGAACCGCTTCCACCATAAAAAGCAGTAACTGTAGGGAGTGATGAATTTGATGCTTGAAGTATTACATTTCCACCATAAGCGGGCATTAAACTAAGCCTTTTACTTATAACTATATTTGCAGCGTAAGTGCCTCCCCCTAACAGTATAGTATCGCCATTTGAAGTAGTAGCATCATTTATAGCGGCTTGTATAGTAGAGAACGTTTTCTTGGTTCTGGTATTGTATACACCAGATATAATAGTAATTGTTTTATTAACTGTTTGTCTGTCTAATACAGCCGAAACAGTAGCTGTACCTGTTGTTGTACCTGAATTAAATGTAGCAGTTGCCTTACCATTTCTTGTAGATACAGGACTGCTAATGGTTCCCAATGTTTTGGAAAAGTTTACTGGTATACCATCTGGAACGGTGCCAGAGGAAGATGTGTTAGTTCCCTGATTATTACGAGTTAGATCTGCAGTTACACTGGAAGAACTACTTTTAGACACAATATCCGAAGAACTGCCAATAGTAAGTACAAGCCATGGATTGTAGGTTACTGTTCCCCCATTGCCATAAATATCACTTCCACTACTTGATGATACTGTAAGATTGTTAGAACCCCACCAATTATTTATTGCATTTGCTGTTCCATTTACAGAATACAATCCATGTACAGTATTTCCAGTTATTTCATTGAAAGTGATAGTAATAGCTGAATTAAGAATGTAAATTCCATAATTATTATTTTTTATAACGTTACTCCTAATTATATTGCCATTTGAACCATTTTGGATATTTAACCCAAAAGAAGTGCTACCGGCTATAGTATTTTTCTGGAATATGTTATTATATGCATTATTTAATCCAATTCCATAAGAACCCGTGTTTGTTATAGTGTTATTTTGAATAGTATTGTAATTACCTCCACTAAGGAGTATTCCTCGCAAATTACCAGTTAAAATATCATTCTGTACAGTATTATTGTTAGAATTTAAAATAATTCCAGAATAAGTGCTATTTGCTATTGTATTCCCCAATACAATATTATTACTCGAACTACCATAAACATAAACTCCATAATAATTACCATTTAAATTATTTCCAGTAATATTACAACTTAAAACCCCATTTAAATAAATTCCCGAAGAGTTAGTGGCACCAATAATTGTGAACCCCTGAATAAAAGCACCCGTTCCCAGTGAATTCACTGTAATAGATGGTTTTGAAGAATTAGAAGCCCTAATAGTTACTTTACTGCCAGATTTAGCTTTTAATTGCAGTGTTTTATTTATAATCAAATTTCCAGTATAAGTATAAGCAGAACCGTTGTTATCATTAACAATAATAGTGTCATTAGACGAAGCATTGTTTATAACAGACTGAATACTGTCTCCAGGATTAACAGTATGATTAGCCGCTGAAACAGTTCCAGTTATCGAAATTAACATTAAAAACATGCTTATGAGTATAATAAATACATATTTTTTCTTCATAATGACACCAAAAGTGTGTTAGTATGAAGCATTATATAATACTATTTATTACATATTTATTATTACATTTAGAGTCAAATTTATCCTTTTTGTAATAAAAAAACACATAAATTAATAATTTTTAGTTAAAAAATACTTATTTTTTAATAATTTTTATCCAATACTGTTAAAATATTAGTAATGTAATTCCAAAACATATTAAGAAGTATTATTTTATATAAAGACTAATTTTACATGATTAATTAATTATATAACTTATTATATGTTTATTTAAAATAAATAATAGTTAAAACTCATATAATACAAAAATAATTTTATTAAGGTAAAATTAAATGAAATTAAGTCATAATACTACTCCTTAATTCTTATAATATTAATCAAAAAGTAATACTTTTATTATTACTAAAATTACCAAATTATAACATAAATATTAAAAAAATATTAATTGTACTGTTTAATTTTTATTATTACCCTCGTCTTAATTTAAAAAAGAGATTTGTAATTTATAACAGGAAAAATATTCAATAAATAGACTCCCCATGCGCAATCGCAACAATACCCGGAAGCCCATTAACTTCCAGTTCGTGAATTGCCTCCATTCCTTCTTCTTCAAATGCAACCACTTGTTTTGAAACCACTTTACTTGTAAGAAGGGCGGCAGCAGGAGGGGTTACAACAAAAATAGACCCCCATTTATCAAGTGCTTTAATTGTTTCCTCGCTTAATCCCCCTTTTCCAATATGGATCTTTACTCCTGCCTCTGAAAGAAAGGGAATACTTTCCTCGATTTCTTCTTTGTTACTTGTAGTAGGTGATATCCCAGCATCACTTACTGCAGTGTGCATTATAGCAGAACCCTCGATATCAATTAGCTTTTCGCCGTTTTTAATCGATCTAATCAATTTTGGGAGTGCGGCATCCCTACCGGTGTAGATTTTGCCGCGTATTTCTATCCTGTCTCCCACTTTAAGATCCTTGATTACATCATGAGTTGCTGGAGTTTTAATTATTTTTGTGATCATTTATTTACCCTGTAGTGTTTTATCAACTAAGTTTAAATGCGTCTCTCTTTCATCATCTTGAGGCACGCCATTTAAAACATGCTTTGCATGAATCTTAGATAGGTCATCTGTAAATTCTTTGACATGTTCCATCTTAACATGAGGCATTACAACAATTCTTATGGCCCTAGGGTAAGATGATACTGAAACTGCCCATCCCTCTTCTTTAAGTTCATCTACAATAGTATCAATCTCTATTTCATTTGAATCAAATGCAACAAGGTTCAATTTAGGCTCAACCATTAAGTTAAAGCCTGATTTTTTGATTCCTTCCGCCAGGTATTCTGTGACTTCCATACATCCTTTTGCAATCTTACAGTACCCATCTTTTCCAAAGTATTTGAGCAGTGCCCATGTTGCGGCGGTAGATGCACCTGTTCTTGTACCCACAATTGTAAACTGTTCCTTATCTGTAAGGTAAGGTGTTTCAGTGCTTATGCTTTCAAGGTAGCTCCTATCTCTAAAGATAATTCCACCAGTTGGAATTGGGGCAAGGCCCATTTTATGAGGGTCTATAGTAATAGAAGAAACTCCTTCAAGCGAAAAATCAAATTTAGGAAGATTACGACCACTAAGACCTAAAAATGGAATTGTAAATCCTCCAAATGCCGCATCAACGTGCAGGTAAATATTTTCTTCCAGGCACAGTTTGGAAAGCTCTTCTATAGGATCAATTACTCCAAGTTCAGTTGTTCCTGCAATACCAACCACTGCCACAGTCTTGTCAGATATAAGCTCTTTTACAGAATTTACATCTACCCTATAATTTTCATCAAGTTCCGCTTCCCTGAGTTTTAAGCACAGCATATCTGCCGCCTTTTTAAAGGAAAAATGAGCAGACTTAGGAACTATTATCTCCGGATCTTTAATGTTGCTTGAATTTCTTGCCGCCCTCATTGCCATTATGTTTGCTTCAGTGCCGCCAGTTATAATATGCCCACAGACATCTTCTTTACCAAGAAGGTTTCCGAGCATCTGGATTACTTCTTTCTCCATCTTCCGGGTACCTTTAAATAAACCGGAATCACCTAGATTAGACTCTAAAAACATTTTATATGCTTCAAGGCCAACTTCATGAGGACATGTGCACATTGAACCTAAAATTCTTCCTGATCTGTAGGTCATGTCCTCCTCTTTGAATTCTTTGAGTTTTTCAGATATTTCCTGTTTTGTGATTCCTTTTTTATCCATTTTAACTCCCTGAAAAATAATTGTTATATAAACTTTAAAATATGATTTTGAAGTGAAAAAACATATGGTTTTTCAAATATTAAATTTTACCTTGAATAATTTAAAGTTGAGAAAATATTACAAAATACAAATAGTATTTTCTAAAATTCTATTGGATTTTGAGTTAAAAAAAATCTCTCAAAAACCTTCGGTTTTTGGAGCGCAAAAAACTATGTTTTTTGCAAGCTATCGAAATCTGTGATTTCGATGCATCGAAAAATTTATAATTTTTCGAATGCTTCGATTTTTCATGCTTAAAGTCTTTCAGATAACTAAATTTTGAAAAATTCAAACCAATTATAAAAAAAATAAATAAGTAAATGAGTGTTTATTCACTCATCATTTTTCTTGCAGCTTTTAAGACAAGTTTCTTTTCTACTCTCGCTACTGTTTCCCTTACAGTTGCAACTGCGTCTGTATTTGCAGATACGCTTTCAATTCCAGCTTCTACAAGTTTTTCAACTATTTTAGGCATGCTTCCTGCCTGTCCGCAGATACTGGTTTTAACTCCTGCTTCGTTACAGATTTTTATAACGCGAACTAAGAGTTTTAAAACTGCGGGATGTCCTTCAGAGTAAAGTTTTGCAACGTTTTCGTTGTTCCTGTCAATAGCAAGTGTGTACTGAGTAAGGTCGTTTGTTCCAAAGCTTACAAAGTCAAGCCCTTCAGCAATGAAATCTTCAATTATAAGAGCTGCCCCAGGTGTTTCAACCATGATACCGAACTCAATATTTTTTTGAGGTTTAAGTCCAACTTCTTCAGCTATTTGTTTAGCTCTTCTGAGTTCATCAGGATGTTGAACTAGAGGTATCATTATTCCAATGTTGGTGTAGCCCTGTTCATGAAGTTTCTTAATTGCTTTGAATTCAGCCCTTAATATTTCAGGCTCGTCCAGTTCTCTTCTTATACCTCTCCATCCGAGCATAGGGTTATGTTCGTATGGTTCGCCTTCTCCACCTTCCAGAGAAATGAATTCATCTGTAGGTGCGTCGAGAGTCCTGTACCAAACTGGTTTTGGATAGAATTCGTCTGCAACTTTTAAAACATTTTCCACAAGGATTTTTATGAGTTCATCCTCTTTTCCATCATTTATGAACTTTTTAGGGTGTACTCCAGAGGTTAACATCATGTGTTCAGTTCTGAGAAGCCCTACTCCATCTGCACCGGTTGCAGCTGCTTTTTTAGCTGCTTCAGGCATACTGACATTGACTTTAACTTCCGTAACAGTTAAAATAGGTGCCTGTGCAACGGCTGCAGGTTGTTCTTCAGCAGCTTCTTTTTTCCCTGCTTCCTCAAATTTGCCCTTGTAAACTATTCCTTTATTTCCATCGAGAGTTACCATCTCGTTTTCTTTAAGGATTTTTGTTGCGTCTCCGGTTCCAACAACACAGGATATTCCAAGTTCCCTTGAAACAATTGCTGCGTGGCAGGTCACTCCACCTTCATCAGTTATGATTCCGTTTGCCCTTTTCATGGCAGGGACCATATCAGGTGTTGTCATGATTGTAACCAGTATGTCACCGTTTCCTACTTTATCCAGTTCATCTGTGTCTTTTACTATTTTAACAGTACCTGAAGCCATTCCAGGACTTGCACCTAATCCTTTGGTGATTATTGTCCTTTCTTCTCCAGCACCTTCTTTTGCTTCGGTTCCATTGTTCATTCCGAGTGTAGTTATAGGTCTGGACTGGAGCATGAAAACTCTTCCGTTTTCCATTGCCCATTCAGTGTCCTGTGGGAAATCATAGTGTTCCTGAATCCTTGCACCAAGCTTGGTAAGTGCTGCAATTTCTTCATCGCTTAGAACCCTTTTGTTTTTAAGATCTTCTGGAACGTCCAGTTGTACTGTCTTTCCAGCCTCAGGATCCTTTGTAAACATGGTGTTCTTTTCACTTATATTACAGTTAAAGACCTTTCCTGTTTTCTTATCCACCCAATATGTATCAGGTGTAACAGTACCAGATACTACTGCTTCTCCGAGTCCCCATGCAGCTTCAAGTAGTATTTGTTCTTCACCAGTTGATGGGTGAACTGTAAACATCACGCCTGCTTTTTCGGCATTAACCATTTCCTGAACAACTACTGCAATATAAACTTTGGAATGATCAAAATTATTTTCTTCCCTGTAAAAAATAGCTCGGGATTCGAATAAAGATGCCCAGCATTTCTGCACATAAATCAAGACATCTTCTGGGCCCCTAATATTTAAGAATGTATCTTGTTGTCCAGCAAATGAAGCTTCAGGAAGATCTTCTGCTGTTGCAGAAGACCTTATTGCAACAAATGCATTTTCTTTACCAATTCTCTGGCATAATGCATTATAAGCTTCAATTATAGTTGTTCGTATGTCATCAGGTACATACGCTTTCATTATTATTTCTTTTATCCTTGCTGAAGCTCCTTGAAGTTCTTTTGTATCATTTACATCTATAGCATCAAGAATGCTCATTATTTCATCAAAGATACCTGTTTCTTTTATAAATTTATCGTAGGTTTCAGAGGTTATAACAAATCCCGGAGGTACATTAATTCCGGCATTTGTTAATTCTCCCAGGTTTGCACCTTTTCCACCTGCAACATCCACATCCTCTTTACCTAGTTCTTCAAAAAATTCGACAAGCTTCATGCTAAACACTCTTCTATTTAATTAGTTCTTCGCCCTTATCAACAACAATTCTACATGGAACAGGGAATTTCATTGCAGCTCTTTTTAATGCCATTTTTGCATCTTTGAAGTATCTTTTGTTTGTGTGTATTGTTATAATCTTTTGGCCGGCATCCACAATTGCAACGGAGCTTACTGGTTTTCCGAATGCTTTTCTCATACCGTCCTGAACCCTGTCAGCACCTGCACCGGTTGCCATTGGGTTTTCACGCACTATGTGGTGTGGGTACACCCTTATTTTAAGATGGTAACCCATTCTACCTGCCCTTCGCTGCATATACTTGTTTGAAGCGATCCTTGCTGCTTCTAATGCATTGTGAGATAATTGTGTCGGTTTTTTAACCGCCAGACTTACAGTCAAAGGGAATTCTGCTGAAAGGTTCCCCATATCATATTGAACTATCCTGGAGCCAGGAATTTTTCTTATATAGTCTTTTCTTGTGTATGCTCTAGTCATTAATAATCCTCCTCTATAACTTTCTTAGGTCTATAACTTAATAAATCTTCCATCCTATATATACAATGATCACATAAAGAAATAGTAGTTACCTTTGATATACGGTCATGTATATAGGTGAAATTATATGAAAATTGCAATAACTGGAAAAGGAGGGGTCGGTAAAACAACCCTTTCTGGTACATTAGCATGTATATTGTCACAACGTTATAAAGTATTCGCTATAGATGCAGATCCAGACATGAACCTTGCATCAAGTCTTGGGATCACGGAACCAATCACCCCAATATCCAAGATGAAGGATCTTATAAAAGAAAGAACAGGTGCAGAATCTGGATCATCGTTTGGAGAAGTTTTTAAGATGAACCCAAAGATAAGCGACCTTCCAGAATCTTTATCTATAAATTATGACAATGAAGGCAATTTAAAACTCCTTGTAATGGGTACCATTGACAAGGGAGGCGAAGGCTGTATCTGCCCTGCATCTGTGCTTCTTAAAGCACTTATGCGAAATTTGATTCTTAAAAAAGATGAATTTATTATACTTGACATGGAAGCAGGGATAGAACATCTTGGTAGAAAAACTGCTGAAGCAGTTGATTTAATGATCATCGTTGTTGAACCAGGACTTAAATCCATTGAAACTGCAGCAAGGATTAAAAAACTTGCAAGTGATATTGGTATCCCCAAACTTGCATGTGTTATAAATAAAGTGTCCAATGAAACAGAAGAAAACTTTGCAACTCAAAAAATTAAAGAACTCGGGCTTGAAGTTATTGGCACTATTCCAAGGGACGAAGAAGTTATAAGGGCAGATATGGAAGGACATCCCCTTGCTAAGTATCCTGACTCGGCAGCTTTTAAATCAATAGCAAAAATTGCAGAAATTATTTTAAGTTAAGTTAGAAGGTAAAATATGCAAATTGAATCTACGGTTATTTTCACGTATGAAACAGGAGAAGAAGCCAAAATAGCTTTAGGATCACTTAAACCAGACAATATGGGTTTTATTGAATCACATGTTGAAAATAACAGTCTTATATGTAAATTAGATTCAGAATCACTTCGAACTACTCTTGCAACGGTAGATGATATTCTTTTTTGCGAGATGATGGCCGAAAAAGTGATTGATTTTACAAAAGAAGAAACTAAATAATCTAAAAATAAAACATAATTTATATTTTATTTATAATTACAGTTTTTAAAAAGGTGAAATTACATGAAATTCACTCTTAAAGGAGAAATAGTATTCAGTAAAGAAGCAGAAGATGCACGTAACGATATAGGAGAATTTATAAACCACGCTAATAATGAAATATTCTTAAAAGGAGTACCAGAAGAGCAGAAACAGGACGCATCCCAGATAGTAAACTGGGATTTAATTGGAAACACTTTGAAGGTTGAAATGGCATCTGGGAGACGTGGAAGAGCACATGATGCATTATTACGTGTTAAAAAACCACTCACTCAACTTTTAGGTAAGCAGTACCGTTTAGGTGTGCGAAAAATAATTGTAAATTATTATAAAATTGAGATACCCACTGAAGAAAAAGTAGATCTGAAAGATGTTCCTTATGTGGACAACTACGAAGTTAAAGAGGATGAAGTAGTTCTCGAATTTAAAGATCTGGAAGAAGGGGACTTAAGAAACCACACCATTGATAGGGTTATTAAACACGTGACAGGTGCCATTGCAAGTTCCATTCCTGAAGCAGAATGCGGCCCTTCAGACATACTCACCAAGCAGGTGACTAAAGTTGAGCCAGGCACAATTTTAGGAAAAAGTTGCATGCAGAAATATTTCTTTGAAGGAGACCCGACTGAAGAAGCTGCTAGACTTGGATGGGTTAAAAAATTCCCGGGCAAAGGTCAGTGGTTCTACGCACCACCGCTTGTGGCGCTTCAGCATGCATTAGAAGAGATATTTGTAGAAAAACTCATTGAAAAGCTTGATTTTGAGGAATGTCTGTTTCCAAAACTCATTCCAATTCCAGTGATGGAAAAGATGAAATACTTAGAAGGTCTTCCTGAAGGGATGTACTACTGTTCCGCGCCAAAAAGAGACCCAGAAGTATTTGATAAATTCCGCAGTGAGCTTGAAATCAAACGTGAAGTCCCAATTGACCTCTTGAAGGAAGGTTTAAAGGATCCTTCTTATGTACTGGCCCCAGCACAGTGTGAGCCGTTCTATGAATTTTTAAGCCACCAGGTTGTGGATGAAAAGGACCTCCCAATTAAATTCTTTGACAGGAGCGGTTGGACATACCGTTGGGAAGGTGGGGGAGCTAAAGGTCTGGATAGAGTCCACGAATTCCAGCGTATAGAACTTGTATGGCTTGGAACACCTGAGCAGTGTAATGAAATAAGGGATCAAACCGTTGAAATTTCCCATCAGATCGCTGATGATCTGGAACTTGATTGGTACACAGAAGTAGGGGACGATCCGTTCTACCTTGAAGGCAGAAAAGTTGAAAACCGCGGAATTGAATTCCCAGATATTCCTAAAAAAGAAATGAGACTCAATGTGCCGGGTCAAGAGAAAGGAGTTGCAATCGTATCTGCAAACATCCACGGAACCCACTTTGTGGAAGGATTTTCAATAAAAGAAACCCACAACCACGGAGTATGGACCGGATGTACAGGTATTGGTTTAACCCGTATTGTGTTTGGTTTCCTTGCACAGAAAGGTTTCGACCCTGAAAACTGGCCTGAAGATGTTAGAAAAAGGTTTAAAAAAGTTAAAGTGCCAAAAATACTTACCTGGCCTTAAACATTCTATTTTTTTCTTCTTTTTTACCTAAAAATCTACATCCCTTATTTAAGTTTAAAATAGCAATGATCAATCTAAAAACATTAATAGTAGGATTTTTTACAGCAGTGGTTGTAGTCATATTGCTATCTATCACAATTAGAGATAGATTAAACAGGAAAAATGCGGTTAAAAAGAGAAAAGAAATGAGTGCTCGAAAATTTAAAAAGAAAAATCGCTGATTATCTCTAATTAAAGTCTAAGAACAAGTACCTAACACCAATTACTACTATTTTTTGCGAATAACCAGTTTCTAAGCTTTCTTATCTCCATTTTGCGGATCGTAGTAACCGTCGCCGCCGCAGAATTTACATCGGGTTCCACCAGTTCCATGGCATGCAGGGCAGATAATCTCACCAGTTCCATGGCAGTAGGGACAGATAGTTCCATTTTTACATTCGCCAGTCCCATTACATGCTTTACAAACTAGAACACCCGTTCCATTACATTTCAAGCACATATCCTGCCGACACCATCCGGTACCTGCACATGCACCACATATTTCTCTTTTGGGAGAAGATATATAATTGTTATTTTCCATAGCTGCTGCTGGAATCAAATTACTGTTGTTAGTCTTTAATGAAGGAGTAGTTCCACCAGTTTGTGACATAGCGTATCCTGAAACACTTAATATTGAAATTATGATGACGATTAAACCTATAAAAAGTTTTTTGGCCATAAAAAAATCTCCTATTATTAAAAATTTTATAATTAGTATTATATAAAAATTAATATTTACCTTTATCGATTTTTACATCAAAAGTGAGGAATATAAAGATCAAACTATAAATAAAAACTATAATTACACTTTTAAAAAAAAATTAAAAGAATCCATCAAGTAATGGACTTAAAAAATTATATATAAAATTTATAATAAAAAATAAAAGAAATTATTGAACTTTAAAGCAGAGAAATTATTCTTCTGCTTCAGTTTCTTCTTCTTTTTCTTCTGCAGTGTTTACTTTTTTCTCAAATACATCCACAAATTCGACCCTGTCTATGCCCATATTGTCCCATATATCCCTTGCAATCCTGAATTTTGCGTAGGTGATCTGGTTGTCGAATTTAGCCATTTCATTGAGGTAGATCATTACTTTTCCGTCTTCCATTTTTACTTCATGGTCTTCAGGTTTTATATTTGGGTTAGGGTACTGGAGCTCTATGATTCCGTATACTTTTTCAGTGTCGTCTTCGATTATTTTTTCAACTTCCACGTCATATACTAATGTTTTTCCAGCAAATTCATGGTTGAAGTCTACGGTTACTCTTCCACCACTTATGCTCCTTATTTTACCGTTGTGTCCTTCTAATGTGATATTCATACCTTTTTGAGGTCTAATGTTCTGTTTTTTGAACTCACTCATTGGTATAAGCTGTGTTAATTTTGGGTCCCTTACTCCAAATCCTTCTTCTGGAGGTACTTCGATTGATTTAGCTTCACCTACTTCCATGCCAACTAAACCTTTGTCAAGACCTTTTAATACGTGTCCTACTCCTACAGCGATTGGGATTGGACCGAATGTTTTGTTTTCAGTGACAAGTCCTGCTTCTTCAGCTACTTCTTCACTTGTTGTATCAAATATATCACCGGTTTCCTGAACTTTTCCAGTGTATTTAAGCCTTATAAAATCTCCTTCTTTGATTGCCATATTTCTATCCTCCTTGTGGGTATATTATTTTTAAAATTTTTAAGTGTGTCCTTATCCTTAAAGTTTAACACGCGGATAACGGATGGATACTTATCAATATATGAGGATACTGTTTTTTTATCTATTCTTGCTTCCAGAGATGATAAAATTCTATTTTTATAGTGCCTGCTGAAACCCCATGAAATACATTCTTCTATATCAGCCATATTTTTAAACGGCCTGTTTTTTATGAGGTTTTCTACAGTTTTATCATCTAAAAGTGCAAGCGATTTTAAATATTCTCCTGATCCTTCATTTACAAGTTCAATTATGCCTTCTTCATCTCGACAGTTATGAAGGGGAGCCCTTTCACGTGCCATTTCCCTGTTTAAAACTTCAATAGTTTCAGGGGGCAGCATATCTTCAACAGAACTTAAATTTCTTTTTAAAACAGCTTCTCTAATTTTAGTGCCACTCACTCCTTCAATACGTGGTACGAAGATGAATTTATCTTTGAAATCAAAATTTATCTTTTTAAGGGACCTTGAAAGAGATACAATGACATAATTATCTTCATGAAGTTTACCCTTAATTAAAACCTCTTTTGTATCCATATCAATTATTTTGTAGGGTTTTGGAGCTACTCCTTTTCCATCTGAGATTCTATGGAGTATCTCTTGAAAACCTTGAACCGGTTTATAACCCCTAGGAATATAATCTGCATTCAATGCTTTAAAAGTCTTTGCAAGACATAACGAATATTGACCAGAACCCATTATACCCATTGGAGGGCCTTCTATGACTACATCTGCCCCAACGGCCACCGCAGAATCCGCCCTTGCATGGCGTGACATGATATATGGCAGCCCCCTGCCGCTTCGCTCAAATAGCCCTGGAACTACTGCAACAAAGATTCCATTCTCAACTTTTTCCTTTGCCTTCAGCATGCAGTGCCTGTGACCCATATGCAGTGGAGAATATTCTGTAAAGTCTGCAATTATTTTAAATTCGTTTTCATGCTCCACGTATTCCTGATTCTTTTTTACATCCTCAAATAAGAGTTTTCGATCCCGCTCTATAAAATCTCTGACAAATTCCTGTTTTGAAGGCATGCCATTATCTATCTAACTTCAAGATAAATTAATTATTCCCAATGATCAATTTAATATATATGCCAATTAACGATTTATCAAGCAAATTGTACGCATTGATAAAATGAACTAGAGGATCCATACACATCAAAAACATAATAAGTGATTTTATGGAAAACACACGAGAAAATAAGATTTATGGACATCTAATTGATGAAAATAAGAAGCCTTTAGCTAATTTAAAAGCTAAAGCGTCTGAATATTCATTTTTAAAAAATAAAGAACTTGGATCATCTATTTCTGATACTAACGGTAATTTTCAAATTAAATACTATACTGAACCAGAATCATATGATAAAATAAATATAAAACTAGACATTCTTATAGATAATGAAATTATAATGTCTAAATCAAGAGAAAATGCTCCATATATTCTCGATTTCGAAGATTTAGAAATAAACAAGGGCAATATTGGCATTAAAGGCAGAGTTATAGACGAAAAAGGAAATCCAGTAGCAGGATTAGCAGTTGTAGCAGAGGATGTTGATTTTGGAAAAATAAAATTAAATGCTATGCGTTTAGTAGAATCTAAAGTTAAATCATTTGTACCTTCAGACATAGGTTTAACTGGTTCTTTACAATTCATAAAGGACAAATATAAAGGGCTCTTCTTTTTAGAAGATGATCTTTTAGGGCACACAATTACTGATGATGATGGATATTACACGATACTTTATCCACAAAACAAATACAGGGAAATTGCAGATAAAGAACCGGATATAAGAGTTATTATTAAAGATAAACTGGGAGCATTTGAAATTTTAAAGACAAAAATTCATGAAAATGTGAAAAGTACCATAAAATACATGGATGACACTGTAATAAATCGGGGTAGAATAGATGGATGGTTCGTTACATTGGAAAATACGTCACCATCCAGACTTACCACTAATAATAGTTTTGAAACTTTAATAGATAACGAAAAGACACTGAAAAAAATAGTAAATTCAATAGATAACGCTAAATCATATATTTATTTAACTCAATTTGCTTTTTATCCAGATTTTACCCCCAAATTTTTTAAATTGGAGGATGATGAAACATATGAAAAGGATAAATCCCTTGTCGATAAACTTTTAGATGCTGAAAGTAGAGGTGTTGAGGTTAAAATTATAATAAATGAAAATATGGTTATTCCAGATAACTATGATGAACTCCATAACTATTTTAAAGACAGTAATGTGAGTGTCAGGAGATTTCCTGCAAGAGGGCCTTATGCAATGCATGCTAAAGTGATGGTTGTCGATGGAAAAGAAGCATTTATCTTGGGCTCTCCTTTTAGTCAGGCTTACTGGGATACTAACCAACATTTAGTTAATGAACCCCGCCGTGGAGAAAAAAATGAAGGCCCTGTTCATGATGTTTCAATATATTTAAATGGTGAAGCGATAGGATATATTGAGGAATTTTTCATTGAGCTCTGGAATTATCTTTCAGATCTCCATTTCAATGGTAAAGATAAAATTTTAAAAAATAAATCTTTAAATTTAGAAAACACGTCCAAAAATGATTTAAATGACATAATAAATCAAAATAAAGCGTTTAAATATAACAATGAAGCCCTTCAGATTGTGAGATCAATTACTCCACGTACAGTAAATGATAAAGGAGAAAGAGGAGTTCTTGAAGCATATAGAAGAGCGATTACTAATGCAGAAGACTTTATTTACCTTGAAAATCAATATTTTACCAATAAATATATTGTCAGCGCTTTAAAAAATGCCCTTGATCATAATCCGGAATTACAGTTAATTATGGTGATTAATGAGGTTCCGGATGTTCCAAGCTACAGAACATGGCAACATTATGGCTTCCAATTAATGGGAATGGATCTAGAAAAATCCGTATTGGATCATCCTAGAATTGGCATATATTCCTTATGGTCCGGCGGATTTCAAAATGGAAAGAACAAATTGAGACATTGTTATGTGCACAGTAAGGTCGCAATCGTGGATGACATATGGGCAACTATAGGCTCTTCTAATTTAGATGGTTCTTCCCTCAGCTGTGCTGAAGAATTTGGCAGCCATGATAGTTCAACAAATTACCTTAATATGGAAATGAATGCATCATTTTTTGATTTTAATAAGCCAAAAAGAGGCACTATAAAAAAATTCCGGCAAGAACTATGGAACGAACATTTAGGAACAGATATCAGCACATATTCAAGACCCGGAAATGGATGGCTTGATCTATGGAAAAAAACGGTTTATGAAAACATTGAAAAATTGGAAAGTGAAAAAATTAATTTTTATGGGGATGCTTTACCGTACAGCCCTAAAAGAAATGTTGAAGAACAGATCAAAGATTTAATAGAAAAATATAGAAGGATAAAAGGAAGATTCAACTTATAATTATTAAAAAGGAGAATTAACTTAAATTAAATTTAGTATTCATATTTATGAGGTGCCAGAATGGTTGATTTATGCCTTAAAAACTGTAAACTTGTCCCTGAAAATATAGAGTGCTCTGTAGGAATTGAAAATGGTAAAATTGTATCTATTACAAAGATAGCTCCAAAAAGCGAAGAAGAAATAGATATTAAAAGAAATATAGTTTTACCCGGGCTTATAGATTCCCATGTACATTTTAGAGACCCGGGATTTCCCGAAAAGGAAACATTTAAAACTGGATCAATTGCTGCAGCATGCGGAGGTTTTACGACGGTGCTGGACATGCCAAATACTAATCCTCCAACCAACACTAAAAAAGAATTTCTTGAAAAGCTTAAAATAGCAGAGAAAAAGAGTGTTGTTGATTTTGGGCTGCATGCTGGTGTAGATGATGCCCTCGAAATTAAAAAGATTGCGGAGCTTAAACCTGCCTCATTTAAGATATACATGGACCTGATTGACGATGAACATCTGCTGGATATTTTTACAGAAATTAAAAGGTTACCTGAAGATCATCTGATATCTGTACACGCTGAAGATAAAGATACAGTGAAAGAATGCACAGATAAAATGAAATCAAACGGCAGTATAGATCCTGAAATTTATGCAGATGCGCGGCCGCCTCTTGCAGAAGATATCGCAGTTTTAAAAGCCACATCCCTGGCAAAACAGCTCAACTCAAGCATCCACATTTGCCATGTGAGCACTAAAAAATCTCTTGATATAATTCAAGAAGCTAAAGGCGAAAACTGCAGAGTTACATCAGAGATAACTCCTCATCATCTGCTTTTAGATGCATCTTATTTTAAAAAATGTGGAAACATTGCAAAAACCAATCCCCCACTTCGAGATAAAAAATATGCCTTAGGGGTTAATGAACTGGAGAAAATAGACGTAATAGGAACCGATCACGCCCCCCACACCATACCTGAAAAAGAAAAAATAGTATGGGAAGCTCCATCAGGTATCCCCAATCTTGAAACAACTTTACCGCTGCTTTTAACTGAAGTAAATCAAAATAAAATGACTTTTGGAGATATTAAAAGGCTCTTATGCGAAAAGCCAGCTGAAATATTCAACTTCAAAAATAAGGGCAAAATTGCAGAAGGAATGGATGCAGACTTTGTTGTGGTGGATATGAAAAAAGAAGGTATAATAAACCCTGATGAATTCAAGACAAAGGCAAAATATTCTCCATTTAAAGGATTTAAAGTTAAGGGCATGCCTGTTATGACAGTAGTCCGTGGGAATGTTGTTATGGATAATGGAGAAGTTTTTGAAAATAGTGGAAAAATTGTATAATAGTAAATAAAAAATTACATTAAAAATATAACTACGAGTGGTGATAAAATGTGCGAATCAACAGTTTACTCAACCGACGGCAATAAGATAATGGAAGATGCGTTGTTTATAAAAATTGATGGTGAAAACATAGGGCTTACAGATATATTAGGCACTAGAAAAGACATTAATGGAACAATAGTTGAAATTGACCTTGACAAACATGCCATTTATGTTAAATTAAGTGAATAATCCTTTATTTTTTAAGTATAATCCATATATTCTTTTTTTTAGATAAACCTTTTTAATTTTTGTTAATTAATGAGATTTATGTATCTTAATGTAAGTTAAAGATAAAAAGAATTATTATCGGACTTATTTTTCAAGTGTATTATTTTCATAAATCTAAATCCAAAAAAGCTCAGTTAAATTATTTTAGAATTGAATTAAAAATTAGAAAAAACACGAATTTAATATTTAAAAATAAATGAGTGGGGTGGAATAAATCCACCTTTAAAAAACATTCTTATTTTATAGATAATGCTGTGTTTGGACAGTGTTCAACACATTTTTCGCAGAGTACACAGTACCCTTTGATTGGCATTTTCTTGTCGCCTGTGAGTTCCAGCATGTTGTATGGGCATACTTCGATACATTCGCCGCATTCATCACAAATGGATGGGCTGAATTCGATTCTATCCCTTTTAACAATTTCGCCGTTAACTTCTTTGTCGATCTGTGTTACTCTAAGAGCTCCAGTAGGACATGTTGATGCACATGCTCCACATCTTGTACACATTTCGTAAGATTCGCCTGGTTCTACTCTTATAGCTCCAGTAGGACATACTGGGGCACAGCTGCCGTCCAGTATACAGAGTTCTTCGTTTCTAACGAGTCCTTCTTCTGATGCTGGTTTTGCAGGTCCGAGTTCGACTTCGAGATTAATTGCTTCAACTGGGCACATTTTTGCACAGAGTCCACATGCTGCACAGATTTCAGGAAGTTCCACTGAAAGGTCTGCTGCCTTGGCTTCTATAAAGTCACCAGGACATGCTTCGACACATACATTACATCCGATACATGCATCTTTGTTGAGATCAAATGCTACTATATCTTTGGTCCTTTTGACTGGTTCTTTACCTGAAATGTAAACTGCATTCCATGGGCATGTTTGAGAACATACTCCACATTTTATACATGCATCTTCATCAATGTTGATTACTTCCCCAGTTTCAGAAAGGGTAATAGCGTCTACTGGACATTCTTCTACACACATTCCACAGCCAACACAGCCTGAAACATATATAGGTCCGGTGATGTCTTTTTCAATTACTTTAGGTTCTTTGACCCCTTCTATACCAATGACTTCTACTGGACAAACATCCACACATTTCTGGCACATTACACAGAATCCGTGTAAAGGCATTGTTGTCTGGACTTTTCCTTCATCCATTTTAAGTACATTTGGAGGGCAGACATCTACGCAGTCACCACACTGGTTACATGCTGAAGGACTAAATACTATGCGAGTCTGAGTTTTGCCAGTGTCCCCAATTGGCATTTCTTCTGCTTTGAGGGCACCTGTTGAACAGGCTGCTACACATTTTGGTTCGCCAGAACAGAGATCACAGAAAATAACATCTTCAGGTGTTACTGAGATTGCTTCTGTTGGGCATACACCTTGACAAGCTCCGCACTTGATACATCCTTCTTTGTTTACTACTATCATTTTTTTTCACCCTTAAATGGTTTTAAAGTTTGTTTATTAAGTGTCCTTCACTGTCGTATACTTCAAGGGTTGAAAGTTTCATTTGACTGTCGATTTCGTGGGTTGCACAGGATAGACATGGGTCGTATGCTCTTATTACCATCTCCATTAGGTTGAAAATACTGTCATCTACTTCTACACCAGGTTTAATGTAGTCTTTAGCAACTTTCTGGATACCCATTTCCATGGATGGGTTGTTCTGGATGGTTGCAACTACTATGTTTGCTTTAGTGACAAGTCCATTTTCATCTGCAGCATAGTGGTGAGTTAAAGTTCCCCTTGGTGCTTCAACAATTCCTATACCTTCACCAGCTGTTTTCTCAAGAGAGTCTTGCCATTTTTGTCCGGATAAATCCTGATCTAAAGTATCAGCAGCGAGTTCAGCACATGCGAGTAACTCTATGAGTCTTGCCCAGTGGAATAAAAGTGGTTCCTGAGCGTAGCCGAATGTTTTTCTGAATTCGTTGAGGTAATCTTGAGCTTTAGGTGCAGCATCAGGCATTTTGTCTACAACGTTTAACCTTGAGAGAGGTGCAACTCTGTAGATACCTTCTGGGTAACCTAAATCTTTCAGGTATGGGAATTTCAGGTAGGAGTATGGTTTTGTTTTTTCTGCGATGTAGTCCAGGTAATTTTCAGGAGCAAATTCTGCGTAAGGGTTACCTTCTGCATCTTTAACTCTTACATCACCGTGGTAAACATCCCATACACCGTCGTTTACAAGACCTGTGTGGTAAGTTTTAACGTAACCAAGTTCTTTAACAAGGTCTAAGTTTTCTTCAAAGATTGGAATTGCAGTCTGGATTGTAGCGTCTGCTAATTCAACGTTTCTTTGAGCTTTTGCCAGTAAGTCTTTTTGAGTTTCATCATCAAGCTCTGTGGATATTCCACCAGGTAAGTTTGATGTTGGGTGAATTGGTCTTCCACCAGTAGCTTTGACTATTGAAAGAGCGTTTTTCCTGAGTTCTATTGCCTGTAAAGCTAATTCAGGTGCATCTTTAATGATCTGGAAAACGTTTCTTGTTTTCCTGTCTTTTCCTGCTATAAAGTCAGGAGCTGCGAGGAAGTAGAAGTGAAGTGCGTGGGAGTGCATGTATGAACCCCAGTTCATGAGTTCCCTCATTTTGTATGCTGCTGGGAGAACATCATCCTGAGTGAAACCAAAGATACCGTCAACAGCTTTGGTAGCTGCAAGGTGGTGCTGTACATCACATATACCACAGATCCTTGGTACTATCCTTGGTACGTCTTCAATTTGTCTTCCTTGTAAGAATTTTTCAAATCCACGGAATTCCATAACGTGGAGTTTGGTATCTTGAACGTTTCCTGCATCGTCGAGTTGTACGGTAATTTTAGCGTGACCTTCAATTCTTGTTACAGGTTCAAGTGTTAATTTAACCATCTATTTACCCTCCTGTTTCCTCATTCTCATAGGTACTAATGAAGCTGGAAGTGTGAATGTGTAGAAAGTTCCAACTACATCGTCAAGCTGATCTGCAACTGTTTCTGGATCAATAGTTTTATCAGATTCAACACCGAAGTCAGACCCAATCGCACTGATCATTTTTGCACCCTGGTCAACTACATTTCCAGTTGGTCCGTAGCAACCTCTACAAGGTACAGCTATACTTGGGCATTCTGCTCCACAGAGTGAAACTGTTGCAGGTCCCATACAGACTAATCCCTGAGTTACTAAACATACGTCTTCTTCTGGTTTTCCAAGTTCGAACTGCCTTTTAATTTCTTCCATTGCCAGTCCTTCAGGTGGTTTTTCTCTTGGACAAACTTCACAGAGGTTTGTTGCTGGTAATTCAAGAGGTTCACCTTTGAGTAAAGACATAACTGCTTGTGCAACAATGTCAGATCTTGGTGGGCATCCTGGTAAGTTTAAATCTACTTTTATAACATCGCCAAGTGGCCTTACCCTGCTTTCAAAGGTAGGTACATCTTCAGATGGTAAGACCCCTTCTGGGTTTACGTTACTTGGACAGGTTATGTAAGCTTCGTTTAAGAGCTCTTCGTTGGTACATAAGTTTCCGAGCCCTGGAATTCCTCCATATACTGCGCATGTACCATATGCTATGACGAAATCAGCTTTTTCTCTGATTTTTTCAGCCATTTCATGGTTTTCGTCGTTTCGGATTCCTCCTTCGACGAGAGCAACGTTTACTTCTGGAATTTCATCATATTTTACATCCATTAAAACAGGGCTGTGTTCAAAATCAGCAAGTTCCATAACGTCTATAAGTGCTTCGTTTATATCTGCAAGCGCTAAGTGACAGCCGGAACATCCTGAGAGCCATGTTGTTAATATTTTGACTTTTTGACCTTCTTCTGCCATGATTATGCCTCCGCTTCTTCAACTTCTTCTAACTGTGCTTTAAGCGGTGATGGTCCTAGATTCTTGATACGAGCTACCATCATTTTAACTGTTTCTGCGAATTTTTCTCCTTCTGATGCGGAAATCCAGTCGTGGTATACTCTGTCTCTTCCAATTCCTAGATCATCTACTAATTTGTAAATTAATCTCATTCTTCTATCTAATTTGTAGTTTCCTGCGTCATAGTGGCAGTCACCATGGTGACATCCTGCGATTATGACACCGTCTGCACCTTCTTTGAATGCTTTAAGAACAAATTGTGGTTCTATACGTCCTGAACACATCACTCTAATTACACGTATGTTCGGAGGATATTGCATCCTTGCGGTACCTGCTGTGTCTGCTCCACCGTAGGAACACCAGTTACAACAAAACATAACGATTTTTATATCATCCTCAGCCATAGAGTTTCCTCCTTGCGTTTCTCAATGTACTAATTAGTGTACTATTACTGTACGTTATATGGATATAAAGACACTAATTATAAAGGTTACTTCTAAGACAATTTCGAAAAGTTTATATATAATAACATGAATCTTTGTTTTCTTAGAAATGCCAGTGCGAACCATGATTACTCTAATTATCCATTATAATCTTCTAAATTCCATATAAAGTAACATTAAATCCATATTTCTTAAAAAAACTAAAATTTATTAAGCTGGCCTTCTACTGTAGAAAATTATTTGTATGTACTCTATTACTTTTACAACTACATATGCTCATTATTAGAATTTTTTACATTTATTTTTCAAGTTTCACCCATATGTAATAATATCACGAGATCAGTTGGTATCATATCAAGTTTTCAGGGAATACTATTAACGATAGTTAATTTATATATAACATCAGATATATCCAAAATGAGTTACAAAAAGATTAATTTAATTTAAAAAAATAAAATAGCCTTAAACACTATGTGTTTAGGGGGCCGAAAATTCAAAGCATGTAAAAACCTGTGGTTTTTGATGCTGCAAAATTCTCTGAATTTTTGACAGCTTTCGAAAATCTTCGATTTTCGATGTTTGTGAACATAGTTCCACAACCGTAAAAAATCAAAGCTGACAAAAACTTCGTTTTTGTGGCCTGCAAAATTTTTAATTTTGCGGTTCAGGAAATCAATGATTTCCTTCAACGTCAAAATCAGAGATTTTGACAGATTTTTCACATGCCCCAAAAAATCGAAAATTTTTTGAGGGAATTTTCGAGCATAATCAAATTAAAAACGGTGGTGGTGAAACTGCTACTTGAAATAACTGATCTAGCTGTTGAAGTAAATGGAAAAGAAATACTAAGCGATATCGATCTTTATATTAAAGAAGGAGAAACCCATGTGCTCTTAGGACCAAATGGGTCTGGTAAAAGTACGTTGTTTATGAGCTTACTTGGATTTCCTAAGTACGACATAACACGAGGAGAAATTATCTTTAAAGGTGAAGATATAACCAATTTAACCACTACAGAACGTGTAAGGAGAGGCATAGGTGTAAGTTTTCAAAATCCACCAGCCATAAGAGGAGTTAAACTTAACGATCTCCTTAAAATTGAACACGGGGAAAGTGGTGAAGAATTAAGTCCTGAAATGAAGGATCTTGCCACTAAACTTAAACTTGACCAGAGATTCTTAGAAAGAGATGTTAATTTAGGATTTTCAGGAGGAGAAGTAAAACGGTCCGAAATCTTACAGCTCCTTGCTCAACAACCAGACTTTATCATGTTCGATGAACCTGACTCTGGTGTGGACATTGAAAATGTAGAGCTTCTGGCTGAAGAAATAAATACTCTCCTGGATAAAGACAAAAAACCAGGCATGAGGAAAAAATCAGGACTTTTAATAACTCATTTAGGTTACATTCTCAATTTTGTAGGTGCAGATACTGCCCACGTACTTATGGATGGTAAAATAGCCTGTTCAGGGAATCCCACTGAAGTTTTAGAAGACATTAGAAAAGAAGGATTTAAAGGATGTGTTGAATGTTGCAAACTCCACTAGAACGTGCCCAAAAAGCCCATGAAAAGAAAGCTCTTTATGGGGAAGATATAGATCTTGAAAAATTTATAAAAGAAGAAGCAGGGGAACACGAACGCGTAGAAAGAGCTGTTGAAATTCCCAAAAAGGTCCAGGATACATTACTTAAAGTAGGAGTAGACACCACTGAAAAAGAGCGTTCAGGTACATTTATACAGATGGACCAGAGTGGAATCTATAACGCATCTCCTTCTGAAAGTGTTGAAATAATGGGAATGAATGTGGCGCTAGACAAATATGGATGGCTTAAAGATTACATGTGGAAAGCTGTAGCTCCTGATGCAGATAAATATACTGCACAAACCGCAATAAGAGAATCAGAAGAAGGAAGCAGCGGTTATTTCATAAGATCTTTACCGGGTTCTAAAGAAGTATTCCCATTACAGGCATGTATGTTCATCGGTGATGAAAAGGTAATGCAGACCGCCCACAACATAATCATTGCAGAAGAAAATTCTGAACTGCATATTATAACTGGCTGTGCCACTGGAGAAGACGTAAGCTCTGCACTTCACGTAGGAGTTTCAGAATTTTATCTTAAACCAGGATCTAAAATTACATTTACAATGGTACACAACTGGGCAGAACAAGTAGATGTACGCCCAAGAACAGGAGTCATGTGTGGAGATGATTCGACTTATATAAGCAATTATATCCTTACAAGCCCCGTTAGAAGTATTCAATCTTATCCAACAGCTTACTGCAGCGGTAAAAATTCTAAAGTTTTATTCCAGTCAATTCTCGGAGGCCAAAAAGACTCCATATTAGACATGGGATCACGTGTTTATCTAGAAGGGGAAGGATCAAGCACAGAAATGATTTCACGGGCAGTTTCCAAGGATAATTCTCAAGTTTATGCCAGAGGACATCTAGCAGGTAGAATGCATGATACAAAAGGACACTTAGAATGTCATGGCCTTGTTTTATCTGATGATTCTATGATATATGCAGTTCCAGAACTGGAAGGTAGTGCCCGAGATTTAGAACTATCTCACGAAGCTGCAGTAGGTAAAATAGCAGAAGAAGAAGTATTATACCTAATGTCCAGAGGACTTACAGAAGAAGAAGCTGCTTCTATGATTGTAAGAGGGTTCTTAAGCATGGACATTACAGGGCTGCCTCAAGAACTTGCAGATGAAACCAAAAGAATGCTCGATATGAGTTTACAGGGCATGTAACTTTTTATTTTTAAACTACTTTTTTTTAACCTTCTTTCTTTTTTAATTTAATTAACAGAATCAGAACTGATTTTAGAGTTTATTAAGAAAATAATCTTAAAAAATATTAAATTCCATTAAATACATAAAATAAATGAGAGGTAGTACCATGTATTTAATTGGAGAAGCACGGTTTGGAGAAAAAGTAGAAGTTGCACATATAGATCTCTTAATAGGTGATAAAGAAGGTCCTGTTGGGCAAGCATTTGCTAATGCTCTTGCAAATCAAATGGACAAGCATACTCCTCTTTTTGCAATTATAGCCCCTAATCTTACAACAAAACCCGTGACACTGATATCTCCTAAGGTTTCACTTAGAAGAAAGGGTGATGTTTTGAGGATATTCGGACCTGCACAAAAAGGTGTGGCAATGGCTGTTGCAGAATGTGTGGAAGAAGAAACCATTCCTGAAGATGCAGTGGAAGATATTTGCATAGTCTGCAGTGTCTTTATACATCCTGGTGCTGAAGACAATGATAAAATATACAGAAATAACTATGAAGCTGCAAAATTAGCCATAAGAAGAGCATTTACCAAGGAACCTTCAATTGATGAAATTTTAAGCGAAAGAAACTCTGTTGTTCATCCGCTCTATAAAGGATAAATCTTACATATACTCTAAAAATAAATAGGAGATAAATTTAAGCTTTAAGCTCCTCAATTTTTTGTTTTACGCCTTTAATTTCCTTTTCTAATTCTTCTATGTATTTTTCCAGCATTTCAGCTTTTTCTTCCCTAGTTAAGAAATGTCTATGCATTCCCCCAGAGTGACATCCCCCATGATGCATGCCCCTACCTTTTTTATCTTTATCGTGTCCACAACATCTATCTTCACACATATTAAATCATCTCCTGGTATACATTTAATAGTAAGTATGTGTCTAATATCTAGTATACAAAAGAAAGTATTTAAAATAAAAAGTTTATATCAATAAACAAAGTATACAGAAGGGTACCTGGTATGTGCAAGGAAAGTAATTGTGAAAAAGAAGCTTTTTGCCTTTGTCCCATTCGAGGCATAGTGGATGTGGTAAGTAAAAAATGGGTGATGTGCGTGCTGACATCACTTAGAGAGGATCCACTACGATACAATCAGATTAAAAAAAATATAGGGGAAATATCTCCAAAAACTCTTTCAAATACATTAAAAACATTGGAACATGAAGGATTAATAGAAAGAAATGTTTACGGCGAAACACCTCCCAGGGTAGAATATTCTCTCACAGAATCAGGAAAAGAATTACAAATAGCATTGATACCTCTAGTTGAATGGGTTAGACGCAGGGAAAATCATGATGAACTACATACAGGTCAAAAATCCCATAAAAAAAATCAAATTAAAAACAGCACATAATCTTAAAAAAATTATAAATTAAAAAAATTTAAGCTTCTGAAATTATTATGAATTCGCCTACTTTTTCAACTTTTCCAAATGGAACTAAAAGGTGATCTCCTTTTTTCTTTGCGCCTTTAACGTTTATATTTCTGCCTTTTTCAACTTTTATGACGACATCAGTTATTTTTCCGGTTTTACCGTTTATTATAAGTTCGTCAAGTTCTCCCAATATACGTGCATTATTGGTTGCAACCTGATACCCTTTAATTTCACTCCAGATCTTTTCTTCTCCCTTAATAAGTTTCCTCTCTTCATTCATCCTGATCACCCAATAGCTTCTTAAGAAGTTTTATGTCTTCACATGTATTAATGTTTAAGGCTAGTTCTATTCTTTCTATAATTAAAACTTTCTCATCTTGTGTCTTGTTAATACTTCTTAATATATTTAATCCAGATGGTATTAGATTTTCAAACACCATAGTTGGTTTGATACCATATTTTTCAAATACATGTATCGGGACTAAAACACTCATAGCAGGTTTATTAGACTTTTCATATTCTTCAATGACATAATCAATTATATCACTATTTATAAGGGGCAAATCTGCAGTTACAGTAAGTAAAACATCATCTAATTCAAAATTAGAAATGATAAAACCAAGATCATTTACATAACCGTCTCCAGGGGTTTCAATTATATTAATACCCTGTTCATTTAAAAATGTTTTAGTTTCTGGAGTGTTTTTACTTGTTGCAACAATTATTTTATTGATTTTATCCGTATTTTTAAGCGCGCAAATTACATACTGAATCATTGGCTTTCCATTTATTTCAACAAGTGGTTTTTCTACCTCAAGTCCCATCCTTGTTCCTTTTCCCCCAGCCATTATTAGCGCAGTTACCATCTTAAAACACCAAAATTTAATTATTTATAATTTGAATTTAGTCACACAAAGTTTATATACATAGACTTACATTTTATAGTATTGTGATCTTTTAGTAACCTGAGTTAAATAAAAAAACAAAAAAAATTAAACTAAAGTTTAAAAAATCTGGTGATAATCAAATGTTTGAAAACATTAAAACTGTGCTATTATTAAGTATATTAACTGGCTTATTGATAGTTATAGGATATTTCATAGGATCATTATTCGGAGCAGGACTTCTTGGAGGATCAATCTTCTTTGTAATAGCCATTGTCATGAATTTTAGTTCATATTTCTTTTCGGACAAAATTGTACTTAGGATGTATGGTGCAAAGGAAGTATCAGAGCAGGAAGCTCCAGAACTCCATTCAATTGTATCTGAACTTGCGCAGAACGCAGGAATTCCAAAACCTAAAGTTGCAATAGTTGAAAGTGCTACTCCAAATGCTTTTGCAACTGGTAGAAACCCAAAAAATGCAGTTGTAGCTGTAACTACAGGGATACTTAATTTACTAAGTAGAGATGAGCTTGAAGGAGTTATAGCTCACGAACTTGGACACGTTAAAAATAGAGATATACTAATAAGTTCAGTAGTTGCCACAATAAGTGGAGCTATAGTTATGATTGCAAATTATGCAGGGTTTTTTGCGTTTCTTGGTGGTGGAGAAGATGGAGAAGATATAATAGGACTTATTGCAATGTCTTTACTTGCTCCAATAGCTGCTACAATAATTCAACTTGCAGTAAGCAGAACCAGAGAATACAAAGCTGATGCAAGTGGCGCAAATATTTCTGGAAAACCATGGGCCCTTGCTGATGCCTTAAGAAAACTTCAAATGGGAGCTAGTGCAAGACCAATGAAGGATGCAAATCCTGCAACAGCCCACATGTTTATAGTAAATCCATTTGGAGGAAAAACACAAACTTTAATGAATTTATTTTCAACTCACCCTCCAATAAATGAGAGAATAAAAAGGTTAGAAGAGCTAAAATCCTTTTGAAAAAATTAGAAATTTTTTCAATGTTTGCAAATCCCTCGAAATTCCAAAAGAATTTCGGGGCATGCAAAAACAAGATTCGCACGCTCGGATTTGCAACCGTAAAAATTCTTTGAATTTTTACATGCTTTCGAAAATCTACGATTTTCGGTGCCCCGAATGATTCGCATTCGAGGGCCCCTAACATAAAATGTTCAAGGGCATTCTAACTTTAACTTATTTTATTTTAAAATTCGAATTTGAGTAAATTCAATGTCTCCTTGATTTGTCCTCAAAAAGGGTAGCAATATCAACGGTTGTTCTAAATTTTTCCCTCGGAAGATTTTCTATTACATGAACAATATCATCAGAAGCATTATTCTTCTTAGCTTGTTCAACCATTTCTTTTTTAGTTGCAGGATAAGATACTCCTTTTAAGGAAGTTATTACATCTTCTGAAGTTACTTCACGCATAATATCCTCTCCTTTTAATTTTAAAGTAGTATTAAATCAAATAAATCCACAAGCTCATTTAATACAAATTAATTAAATAAATTCCTCATACTGAAGTTAATTATTGAAAGTTGTAGCTAAAAAATATTACGATAAATTTGTAAAAAATTATTAAATATAAATGAACTAAACCTAATATCTAGATTCAGTGAGTTCTGAACATTTATAGAAAGTATCAAAAAATAAATCACAAAAATAGAAACTAAACAAATGAAATAAAACAACATTATTGTATACATTAATCCATCTGCTATCTTTAGTTAATTAAAATGCATAGTTCATATTGAACATGATATATGCTGTATCAAAGCAGCTAATCTATCATGCCCTTTTGTTTCTGCATCTTTCTTCGCTGGCCCAGTATACATGCACCGCCCTGTTTTCCGCCGATAGGAATATGTGGTGTCCCCATGGAATTCATACACCTTGCCATTACAGCAGCACCCATTGCTAGTGCATCGGATACAAAGATGGTGCCGCTGAATTTATCTTTAGAATAATCAAGGACAAATTCAGGTTTTCTTCCAGTTATTCCAGCTCTTCCTGTTACCCCAAGCATGGAACCTGGTTCAATAACTCCTTCTTCAAATGCTTCATCACCCAGTCTTTTTACAATATTTGCACTTACATAGTCAAGTGTTGCAAAAAGTGTGTGTATTCCGCTTTCAGCGTAAATTTCATGACCTAGATCAGTTAATTTAGGGATTTTATCCCCATTTTTACCTACATCACATCCTATAAGAGTTGTTCCAGCATCATACGCTGCCTTCGGATCTACAGGCACTGTTCCAAATCTGTCCCTGTTTTCAGGAACTTTTCTTATATCTATATAATCATGGGCACGTTCAGCATATTCTTCGGCTGCTTTCCAGTCTGCTTTTTTTAATATATCCCTTGAATACAGATCTAAAGCTGCTCCACCCCGTTTATCCACTTTTTCAGTTCCGCGTATTATTGAATCAGATACTGCCCCTGCAAGCCCGCAGAAATTTCCAATTGTCCGTGCATAAGGTTCCTGCCCGTTTGTTATCCTGCCTGCAAGAGTTGTTCCAAAATCCATTGAAACACATGGGTTACGGAAATCAATATTAGTCCATTTAGCACCGACTTTAATACCTGCAGTAACGAGTTCCCCTTCCATTTCATTTGCAACAACTGCTTTTCCAGTAGGTGGGAGTACACTTACAACAGCACCGTCAAACATGACCTTTTCAATCAATGTATAATCCCTTAACCTTTCAGGGAAGCTTTCTTTAGACATCGCAGGAGCCATCTTACTTGGAGGAATTCCTGCATCAAGACATCCGTCTGCAAGGGCAATTATAAGATCTCCAACTTCTTTAGGAGAAGCAAATCCTGCAGTAACTCCTGTTGAACGCACAACAAAATCCAGATCTTTATCTATATCAATCTTAGAACGTTTTACTGATTCAAGGATAGTATCTCTCACCATTTCAGAAACTGACTCTTTTGTAAGTTCTACTTCCCATACAGTTTCACCAAAGACATTTTCTCCAGGCTTTGGAGGTCTGATATCCCTTGTCATCTTAACTGTTTTGTCAAGAAGATAAGTTTTACTTGTTTCAAGATTTGTGGCTGTAAGAATACATTTTGTAGTTGTGTTTCCGAGCTCTACAGAAGCAACAATATAATAAGTCTCAGGCTTCGTTGAAAGCCCTGCACCCGCTCTTTTTTTGGTAAACGCTGTTGCTTTCACATCTTCAATAGATACGTACCTGCTTTTTGCTATAACTGGTTTTGGACCTCTGCTGAATATTTTCCCCAATAATGACAATGAAATACCCCTCCAAATCTTTGATTTGGGGTTTCGGAAATTATATGAATTTCCTTCAACCTCCAAAAAATTTCCTATTTTTTTGGGTTCAGGAAAATCGTAGGTTTTCCTTCAACTCCCAAAAATTAAAACTGTAAATAGATTTTACAGAAGAGGATATAAATCTTGTGAAATTTTTTTAAATTTTAAAAATAATTCGTTTTTAAATAGCAGAAAAATACGTATTTTTAAAAATACATGCAATTTAACTCGAAAACTTCAAAAATAGATTATTTGAGGTGTTGCAAATCTTTAAAAAATCGAGATTTTTGAGAGAACAGTAAAAAAATAGGGAAAGAGAGCGATTCAAACCGCCTCTTAAATTTAAACACTTATAATAATTTGAACATTGGGTGTCCTTCGACTGCTTCTGTTCCTATATCTTTAGCTGCTTCTGCTATGAATATATCAGCCATAGCACATGCAGGGAACGCCATTCTAGCGTTTTCAATAGGACCGAATAATACGAAGTCACCACCGGCCATTTGCTGGACGATGTTAGAACCTACGTCACAAACAGGCCATGCTTCTTTGTGTTCTTTTTTGTATCCTCTTAACCAATCCCATGCTGATGGAACGTTGTGGATACCACTACCTACAGGGTATCCCCATTTACTTTTAACAGCAAATGAAGTTCTGCATGCAGGACCTGCACCTTGACCTAAAGGAGTAATAGCTACGTCCATGAATGGTTTATCGATTCCACATTCAGCAGCAGTTTCTAATAAACCTTTGTCTAGTGCGGATCCACCGTTTTCCCAGATGTTGATTTTACCTTCAACACCAGCTTCCATTGGGTTGAAACCGAGAACAATGGATGATGTGATGTCTGTTTCTTTAAGTGCTTCTACTTCAAATGCTTCTGTAGCCATGTTCAGTGAGTTGTATATAGCCCTGTCAGCTAATCCAGCTTCTTGAGCATATTTTGCACCTGCAGCTCTAGCTTCACCTGAAGTTGAGTCTATCATGAATGGTTTGTCACAAACGTCACCTACAAATTCCAGGTATTTGACTATAGCTTCTGGTGTTGCACCAAAAGTCTGTACAATACATGGGTTTCCAGTAACATCAGACATTTCTTCCATAGTTTTTATACGTTCTTCAGCTGCGTCTTTATCAAAGACACCTGCTTTTTCATCGCTTATAATCTTGTGTCCACCATAAAATATGGTACCTGCCAAAACAGTCGGATATTCACCAGGCTGGCCTCCAACTTTAACTCCGGCAACATCTATTACAATTTGTTCTTTATCAAATCTAAACATATGTAAACCTCCTAATTTACACGCCTAAAGATTGTAGTATTGCGCCTATTGCTACTACTTTGAATGTTATAAACAGGATTATGAGTCCTATTATTATTCCGTATAGGATACCTATATCCCTACCGATCTGTTGACCCATTCTTTGAGAGACTTCACCCCATGTGAATTCTACTTTTTCTTCCATGTCGTCTAATCTCTCATTAGCTTTATTGAAATCGTCGGACGGGACAATTACGGTTGGTATATTATCTTCTGCCATATTTATCATGCCCCTTTATTTTATTACCCATAAAATTGGGAGTCCTACTAAGAGTATTGCCAGTATAAAACCCATAACCATACCCTCAATTCTGGTGGCTATAAGTCCGGCAAATAACCTCTGATCTCTACCGATTAATCCTGTTCGGTATTTTACATCTTCTGCTACTTTTCTTATGCCTCTAACATTAGGTTTATTTGATATTAACATCTAAAACCCCCATTATTTTAAGAGTAGTATGGTTCCAATGACCAGTGTAAAGGCTAAACCAAGCATGATTCCCTGAACTTTTCCAGAGTACATACCTGCAAACATTCTCTGTAATCCACCCACGCTTTTAACCTGAGTTTGAATGTTACGCATTCTAGCTTCGATTAACGCTGTTTCAGGAGCTACAGGCCTTATTTCTTCGCCTTCTTCTTCCTCTGCGCCACCTTCTTCCACTTTAATGACCATTGCTTCTTCTTCGAATGCACCTGGGTCTTTTTCAATACACTCTTTAACTTTAGCTTGAATCTGTCCAGCATCTTCTATATCAATCATACTTACGATTTCTAACTGTTGCTGGAACCTTTCTATACCTTCATCTGGAATATTTTCGATGAATGGTATAGCACCGGTTGCACCGGCAATTTTTCTTTTTTCATCTACACCGTTAGCGTGTAGAGCTTCTATACTTTGACCTGTAATATGTCCCTGCACTTCAGATCCACATAATATAAGGAACCTTATGTTAGGGTTTGATATCAGGTTTGCAACCATCTTTTCGACTCCCAGGTTTTCGGTTTTACATGGTCCTGCAAGAGCAGTTCCAGCCGCTGCAACTACGTCTTCGTTGTGTGATCCGAGTGTTGTTGCTGCTACAGGGCTTTCAGGGTCACCGACTATGTAATCCCCGTTAACCACAGGCCATCCTTCTGCGGGTGATTTCTTATCAGCCAACTAAAACACCTCCTAAATTCCAAATAGAGCGACAAGCAGTATTAGCCCTACTATAAATCCGTAGACCACGTTGGTTAGTTTACCTGCAATCATATAAGTTCCTTCCCTTCCAGGATAGGATCCAGGGGAAACAGTTGTTGGATCTAAGGATGTATATAAATCTTCTACTGCAATTTCTAATTCATCTAATTGTTCGTTTACTGTGTCTAAGGAAACTATTACTGCACCGCCTACTGCGGCCCCTAATTTACCTGTAGAAGGGTCAAGGGTCAGGTTCATTTCAGGAACAACTTTTACTAAAGGTAAAATTTCTGCCATCTTTATTCCTCCTTAGAGCTCCTCTTCTTTAGGCATACCGGACCATGCAACTGATGCTGCGTCTTCGGTTGATGCACCTATAAATGCTTTGACTGATACTAACCATGCTAAAGCACCGATTATAGGAACTATAGCAACCCATGAGTTGCCTGATGCTAGTAATGCTATTAAGCCTACTACTGCCATGGAAATAAAACCAGTTGCTGCAGCGAGTTTAAGGGTCCTTGTCTGTTTTTCGTTTGGTCCCAAACATGCGTTGAATGGGTGCTGGATAGCCATTGTGTTCAATATGAAGAGCAGTGCTATAAATCCAGTTGAAATAACTGAAGTCTGTATTGCTGCCATGGATAAACTTCCGGCTATAGCTACTGAAAATCCAATTACAGACAAAGCAGATGCGCCTGCAATTTCAGTTGTACATGGTACTAAAACTGGTATTTTCATTTTAACTATTTTTCTAGCTACTAAAGCAACTATTGCACCTACTATCATAGCTATAACAAATCCTAAAACAGGGCCTGCAAGAGCTAAGCTTGATCCAAATAGGGCTACGCCTGCTATTCCAGCTAATGATCCTATGATACCTATAGCGAGTGACATATATCCGATTGAAGGTACACCAGTACCTAAACCGTAACTTGCAACTCTTCTTATAGCGTCAGCACCCCATATTATGGCTGCGACTGCACCAAGTGATGCTGTAAGTGCTCCAACTACTGGACCAAGGAATGGTGCTACGTATATACCTACAAGGCCACCTATAACTCCAAGAGCTATAGTTTTTGAAGCTGATACATCTGCACCTGCGGGTCCTCCGCCTGCTGCTGACATTATAATACACCTCCGCCTTGAACTAATAATGCTCCTACAATTCCTACCACGAGTGATACAATTATACAAGCTAATGCTCCTCTAGGGAGTCTTTTGAACTTAGGATCGTGGAATCCTTCTATAGTACCTCCTATGTTATAGGAAGCTACAACCGCATTTATGAAGAATGTTCCTAAAGCGAATATTCCTGCAAGTGTTGCGGCAGCTAAAGAAAATGTTGATCCTGCAGGTACTGCATAAGCTGTAGTTGCAGTAAGTGCATTGTAAAGAGCGTAATAAATTAATCCTCCACCAATTCCACCTAAAAGTCCGCCTATAATTCCGCTTACAAAACAAACGGTAGGTATTCCGTGACCTTCGGTACCTGGTGTTACATATTTACTTTGTTCCATTTTGGTTATTGGGTCTACATCTACTTTTGCTGATGATGGTACACATCCTACACCCCATACGTATATGAAGTTACCTGCAAGCATGGTTATACCGAGCATTAAACCTGAACCGATAGCACCTGCTGCCAGGATAAGTGGGAGTGATTGACCGGTCATAGCAGCTGCGGTTATGAGTCCTGTCATACCACCACCGGCTGCAAGCATAGCAGTACCGGTTCCTACACCTGTTGCTGTTGCCATAGCTGCTGGAGCACCACCTACAGGTATGAAGTGTACACCTCCACCAATCAGGAGCCCACCAGCGGTTACAGCGCCGATTAATAATAATGGATCCATATAATTCCTCCTTAATCTCTCTCGTATGGTCCGTACTTGCTTCTGGCAAATACTTCTACCCTGTTGTTGATGATTATCAAGAGTAAGATTATCACAATACCTGCAATTACCCCACCTAGTACTCCAAAGACTATTGTAATCCAGAAGCTTAAGAATACTATGAGACCGAATGCAAATCCGGTTACAGGTCCACCATATTTGGAACAGAAGTAAACTACATCCATACTATTTCTAGGACCTAATTCTGATTTTCTGGTTACGTCACCGTGAATAGCAACTGGAATACCTCCACCAAATGGGTACTGTTGATACTCCCTTTCAGCACCGTAGTGAACATCCCCAGTGGATGAACCTATAGCACCTATTGTTATTCCCCAGAGCACTGCAAGTAGTGGTAATGGGAATGGGTGTCCTAATCCTTGAATTGGTAAGGTCATTAAGTATGATAATCCTACTATTAAAAATGTTACAATAAATCCGTGTCCTGCTATTGGTCCTAAGTGAGATGTTATTACATCAAGGTACACAGGCTGATTGAATTGGGATTGACCAACAATCCTTCCTAAGTACGATGTTGTAGAATATACTGCGTGAACCAAAGCAGTTGTTGCTGCACCTGCAGCTATCGCCATTATGACTGGTAGGTGTATTGTTGCCATGAGAACATATGCTAATGAACCTGCGATACCGACCATTGTACCCCAAAGTACTGGTTCGCCTGATACAGCCTTGTTAAACAATCTGTGAACATTACCCATCTGTGGGGCCAGTTGAACCTGAGAGTTTGGGTTACTCATGGAACCAATATCTGATTCAAGGTCCTCAGCAGCTCCTGCAATAGTAGCAGCAGCTCCCATAAGGGCAACAACACCTAATCCTGTTATCATAGGGTCTACCATGTTTTTTTCCTCCTCGTTTTCAATGAAATAAAAAAAATAGGTGTTTGCGTTACACCTATTTATTTAGCTGGAGATATAAGAGCTCTTTCTCCTGCTGGTTCGAATTCCCGTAATGCACCTTTTGCAAACTCAGCACGTACGTTAGAGAAGTCAAATGCTAAGTTATCATCAGCAAATGCAATTTTTACCAGTGGGTTAAATACAAACGCATCTTTCCTTGCAGCGTGTGCTGCCTGGGAAATACCTGCGTATTCTCCCTGGTGACCTACGTTCATAGCGTAGTTAGGATAGTTTGCTCCTCTTGCTTCAAGAGGTAATCCTTCGTCTCCACGGATAGCAAATGTGTTTGCAGCACCACACTGATCCTGAAGGTCGTATCCGTAGAATCCGAGTCTGGAATGCTGTTCTTTGTGTAAGTACATGGATAAGTACCATCCACTTAAACCAGTTTGTGCATTTCCAGTTGCAAATGCAGTTGAACAACCTGCAGCTGCAGCAGTAACTGCTGCTCTCTGTGATCCACCGAACTGATCTTCAAGAAGTGCTGGATATTCTTCATACTGTTCTAATCCATAGAATGTAACTTCTGAAGCTACATCAAGGACTGTTTCCATAGTATTTGGCGCTTCGGTAAGTCCATATTTGTCTTCTACATATTCTCTACCGAAATATGTGAAGTCGTCAAGAATATTATCAGTGTATGCTGCTGTAGCGTACTGAGTGAATCCTACACCACCTGACATGTATGAACCAAGCCAGATTTGGTCGTAAAGCATTGCACCAGATGCAACAACATCAAGGGTTACCCGTACTGGGTCATCCATGTTTACTCTTGAAGACTGACATATGTCAGCTAAGAAACCGAATGCAATTCCACCAGGTTCATTTTCCCCTCTTGCTCTTCTTACAGGGAGGTATGAACCCATGTGTACAACTTCTGCGTGTTTTGCAGCGTATGCGAAGTCACCAGTTGCGGCTTCCCCTGCTGCTTGTTTGTATGCAGAAATCATAGACATACCAATTTGCATAGCAGACCATCTTGAAGTTGTACCACCATCACAAGTCCTTGAGACTATAGTTGGTATTCTTACAACCTGCCACATTGCGTCCCCTACTTCAGCTTTTAAAACTTCAGCTTGTTCTTCAGGGAACATTTTGTTGATGTTTATAACAAATGCAGGGTCAATTTCGTCTGCTATTTCGTCGTTACCAGTGAAGATTTTCACGTAACTGTCGTACACTAATGATGGGTTTGTTTCCACCATGTGTTCTTGAACAACTGCTGCACCAGGCATAGCGTGGTTTACAGTTTCTAGGTAAGTAGTAATTGTCTCAGGAGTAACTTCTTTACCTAATCTTTTTTCAATAACGTTGTGTGCTGTGTTCAAACCCACAATAACAGTTCTTCTTATGTCATCCCAGAACTGTTGCATTGCAGCGTTGTTTACAAAGTGTAAGTCATCACCTTCCACATATGTGTCGGTAGTTGAAACCTGGTAAGGCATAAGTACCCTTTGACCGAGTGGTGTACCAACGTCTGGGTTGTACATCGGAATTCCACGTTTTTCGGCTATTTCTTTACCAGCTTTTACAAACTCGGTTTTCCTTTCAGATTGTTTCCAACCACCAAGGTCGTAGAAATGAGTTTTAGATTCTTCTGGGGCTTCTTCAAATTTCTTTTTTAAAGCTTCCATAAATTTTTTATCAGCCATATTAATCACCCTCCTGATTATTCAGGATAGAACCCACCTTGGGATCTTAGTACGTGTATTCTTTGACATACTTCAACTGCGTCTTTGTCGTCTCTGTATGCTTCACCATCTTTTCGGTAAATGGTGGTTTTATATTTAAGGGTTTCTTCGTCTAATGGAGCTCCTAAAGCTACTGGTTCGTCGAGTTCGTCACCAATTTGGTTTTTGACGGCTTCTACTTGTCCAGTTTCTTTGTTCAGGATCTGTCTTCTGAGCATGTCAAACATCATACCGTCTTCATCAAGCCTTAAGGAGTGACCGTGAACAGATTTTCCTCTTATACCTGATCTTGCAGGGTCAAAGAATTCAGTTTCAAGGAGTTCTTTTGAGATTTTTTCAAGGTCTCTTTCTCTGGCTTCGATAATTTGTCTTCCAGAGAGAGTACCTGCATCTGCTCCTCTATATCTGCATAAGTATGCTCTTGATCGGAGATATGGTTGAGCTGGAGCAAAATACATTGAGTCAGTAAACTGTATGTATCTTACTCTGTCACCGGCTTTAGCACCGTCGACAGGTTCAACGAGTTCCCTGATCGGGTCTTCTGGTTCATCCATTTCTTCAAGTGGTGGGTGAGCGCTTGGATATTCCTCACCAGGAGCTCTGTGTCCGAGTATGCTTACAACATCTTCGTCAGAGACTTCCCTCAGTTTTTCAAGTTCATATTCTGGATCTTGGAAATTACTTCTGTTTTGGGCAACCTTACTTGTTCCAGGATAATATTTTGCCATTATCATGCACCTCCTAGTGCTAACCTAACTTTTCTAATAATTTCATCCAACTTTTCTTGGGGACTGGTTTCTCCTCTAATTACACCGCTTATTATATCCACAATTTCACCTTTTGTTTTAGGCTCATCGGGCATTACAGCTTTAGTTTTGACACCAATCTTTGCAAAATCTTCAAAGTCAACTGGATATTCACAAATGATTACGCAAGGTTTCTCTACATGTCGAAGTATTAACCGGGCTTTGTACACAATGTGGTGTTTAACACCTCCAAGGTGTACCAGTATAAGTTTATGCATGTTTATTTGCTCTATTTCTGTTGGAGTAAGTCCAAAAAGACTGCCCCCTCCAGCTGCTGGAGCATCATGCGGAACACCGGCACCGGCATTCAACACGAGAGTACTTGTCATTATATTAGCTTCCCGCAACGCGAATGTTATCTCACAGACTGGTTTTGTTATATGTCTCCTTCCCGGAGACATTGCTATTGTTAAAACATCACTGCCACTCTGGGCAAATGTGCCCCTCTGGGCAATTCCTCCTCCTTCACCCATACCCATCGCTACTCTGCAATCTACGATGTGCGTGCCTTTACCAATCATTTTTCGTCTTTCCTCTTTAGTATTTGTGCTCTTTCACTGAGTTGTGCGTTCTGGTCAGTTAATCCAACCATTTCATCAGGAATATTATCTAATTCCTCGCCATATTTGAGCTGATCTGAAACTGTTTTCTGTTTTCTTATGAAGTGTCCAATATGGATGTTATATCCAAATGGTAAATGATCTTCACAAACTTCTTTTACATCTTCAATGACGTCTTCTGATTCGATTTCCAGTAGTATTCTACCGGGTTTCACTTGTACTTCTACTTCTTCTCCGCTTACAACTATAATTCTGCGGTCTGGGTGTCCTTCTCTCACTGGAGGAAGTCTCGGTCCGTGTATAATCATTCTTTTGATACCTTCGATGCTATCAAGATCATTTAATAATCTTTCAGCGGTATCTACGTTCAACAATCTGTGTGGAAATATCTCGATATCCATTGACTTAATGCCCCCAAGTGCGGATTACTTAAATATCGCCTTTTATGTCGGCAGCTGCCTCCACTACATATTTGAGTGGTTCTCGGAATTCATCAACTTGACTGTATACGTCTTTGATTAGTCCTGAGGTTGCTTCTGGGGAGAACATCTGTGTACCTGCATCAAGAGCCATTGCAGCTGCTACGCAAGGTATAGCGAATCCTTTACTGTGTCTTGTAACGATGTGGTTACCGTTAAAGATACCAGGCCCACCTCCACCATAGATGGAGTGACTGAAGAATGAAAATCCTACTGCTACACCTTCAGCTCTACCGAAGTCCACACCAGGTAATCCTGTTGCGAATTCAATAATATCGTTGTAGTATAACAATGTTGAGGATACACCCTGAGCTGCTCTCGCAGCACCCTGGTTGACCATAGTAGCTGCCATTTGTCCTGCTGCATTGTATGCATTCCATTTGGCCAGGTCATCTGTTCCGTATAATTTAAAGTCGCCGCCCATTTCTTTTTCGACGCCTATTACACCATCTTCAGATGCTCTGTTAACTAGGTCCAGTATAACAGATCCTACTGTTCCTTCTTTACCGTTGTCTTTTACAAGATCATATACGATGTTATCAGCATTCATTCCCTGGTAAGCTAAACCAAGAAGGTGCATTCTTTCGAATCTTCCTGTTGCATCTCCCATTTCAAACATAGCTGTTTGTTCGAGGATTGTCGACAAAGCTGCTGCTTGCATTGTGTTTTTGAGAGTTGTTGCAACTACGTGGTTAACCGGAATGTTTCTTAATGCGTAACCTGGACCTTCTAATTTCTGAGGTACATCCAGCATGGTAGCCATGTTTCCACCTGCGTATTCTACGGTTTGTGGATATCTACCTAATACTGCTGCTTTTACCACGTTTGCATCGTACATTCCAACATCGAACTGGTTAACTATAGCCTGGATGAACGCTGACGCAGTTACTAATGATGTTGCTGAGTATTCAGCTGCTGCTTCAAGCCTTAGTGATGGTATTTGTACTAATGCTCTCTTTCCGCCTGCTAAAAGTTCGACTTTTGTGTCGTCGCCTTCTTCCACAAGAATCATTTCTTTTGCTTCTTGTGCTATGGCTTCAGCATTTCCGACTATGTCGAGATCTAATTCTCTTCCTAAAATTTTTCCTCCGGCAACCTTTCCGGATCTTAGAGCGTTCTCTATACCTTCAAGGTTAACTGCTATGGTCCTCTTAATACCCTGCACGATACTTCTGATCGCTGGGTTTCTCAAAGGACTTAGGGCTTCTAGTGGAACTTGTTCTTCAACAAGATTGCCTCTGTCGTCGTACAAGTCGATCTTATCTTCAAATCTTGCCATTTTTTCCCTCCTGAGAAAATTTTCGCATATCAATTCCTATTTAAAGCACCAATCCTCTGACATAAATGAGCCTTGCCAGCACTCATTTATAATAGAATCATTTTTAGTACATATTGATATACGAGACTGAATTTGTAGTCTTATATATTATTAAACTTTCTTTCTGATTAAAGTAGAAAGACTTATAAAGTATAATCGTCTTATGTTTATTTAGTATATTTTACCACTTTTTGATGCAATTAGTTCAATTTTTTTCAGAAATTATTTATTTTATGTGTTAAAACAAAGTAGATACTATGCAAATCGTAGCTGACGTAGGTGGAATACCTGGAAAAGACTGTAACGGTTTTTGTAAATACTGTTACTTTAGAAAAGTAAAAGGCACAGAAGCTCTAGGATGCAAAAATTGTTCTCTAGGTAAAGTTGGATGTGACAGCTGTACAACTGGTATCAGAGAAATAGGGAACGAATTTCAATCACCTTTTTTTGTTATAAGCTCTGTACAAAACTCCCTTATGTTAGGAGACTATCGTGATGCTAATTTAAAAGTAAATATAAGCGGAGGAGGAGATGTAAGCTGTTATCCTTATCTCTTTGACATCGTTTCTGCATTCTCGGATTTTGGACTCCCAATACATCTTGGATATACCAGCGGTAAAGGTATTACTGATGCTAAAATGGCAGAAGATCTTGTTTCAAAGGAAGTTAGTGAAGTAACATTTACTGTTTTTTCCACAGATCCAAGTATAAGAAGAGAATGGGTAAACGATAAAACTGCCGAAGAATCCATTAAGGCTCTTCAAATATTCTGTGAAAGCTCAGAGGTACATGCTGCTTCTGTTATAGTGCCTGGAGTAAATGACGGCGAAGATTTATTTAAAACATGTTCCACTTTAGAAGACTGGGGTGCTAAAGCATTCATACTCATGCGATTCGCTAATTTCAGGAATCAAGGTTTAATATTAGGTAATGAACCAATATTAGACGGAGTAGTTCCCCATGAACTTGACGAATTTGAAGCGTTAGTTAGAAAAATTAATGATGAATTCAATTTCAAAGTTACAGGAACTCCACTTTGCGATCCTGATAACGATACTCCTTTTGCAATTTCAAAGGATAAAAATAAAGAGTATTTAGATATATTATCCAAAGTCACTTCCAAAGCCACTATCTTAACAAGTAAAGTTGCAGCTCCATTTATAGAAAAAATAATTGGAAACATTGAAGCGTCTGATCTTGTTAATGTTGTTGCAGTAGATCAAGATATAGGCTGCCTTATTACTCAAAAAGACCTTGAAGAGGTAGATTTCAGCCAGTTAAAAGAGACTGTAATAATACCCGGCCGTGCATATGTACACGATAAAATTGCTGAAGAAGTTTTAAGCAGTGATGGTGTAGATCGGCTGGTTGCAAGAGGCCCTGATAAATTAACTGCTGATGGGGAAATGAGCGGAACTTTAAGTCCTCAAGATGCGCTAAAGCAGGAATTAATCGCTTTTGAAGATTTGATAGGTGCAATAAACTTCTTTGGAGTTCGAAGATAAATTAAAATCTTCCCACTTGTTTTTTTAATGAATATTTAAATTACTTAAACTTCATTACTACTATGTAAAATTAGTAAAAATTGAATCCAGGGATATCATGGCAAAAAGCATTAAGATTACTGTTTTAACTCCTGAATTTTATAATTATGGTGCAATGCTCATTGCAGGTGTTTTAAAAGATGCAGGATACAATGTAAATATTCAAAAAGGTTTTGAAGGAATAATAGATGCTGACGTTGTTTTAATAAGTCTTCATTCTACCATACATCTACTCAAATACAGAGAAGAAATTGAAAAAATTAAGAGTTTTAAAATAGTTGGCGGACCAGTAAGTAACAGTCCAGAACTTGTTTTCAAATATTTATCTGTTGATGCAGTTATTATTGGAGAAGGTGAAGGCAGTACCCTCAAAATTCTTGAAAATCTTGAGGCAGATAATCATGAAGCGGATCAACTTAATAAAATTGAAGGTATTGCTTTTAAAAAGGGAAATAAAATAATTAAAACTAAAAAAACAACCTCATCACCTATGATACGTCCATTACCACTAATACCTGAAGACATTTCATCTGAAAACATACGAGGAGCAAATGTATACATCGAAACCCATAGAGGATGTCCAGGTAACTGTGGATTCTGCCAGGTGCCATGCTTCTTTGGAAGAGATGTCAGGAGCAGGACACTTGACGACATTATAATTGAAGTCAAAGAATTTCTTAAAAAAGGAGCTAAACGAATTGCTATAAGTGGTGGGACCGGATCTCTATACGGCAGCAAAAAATTTAAAATTACAGATGAATATGCATTTACTGAGCTTTTAAAGGAAATAAGCAGTTTAACAGGCCCTCAAAATCTTACAATTCCAGATATTCGTATTGATATGATGAACGATGAAATACTGGAAGCTGTTAAAAATTATACCAATGGATGGATCTTTTTTGGCATAGAGTCTGGAAGTGACAGAATGCTGAGGAAGATGAAAAAGGGAATAAAAGTTGATGATATTAAAGATGCCATTGAAGCTGCACGAAAACATAATATCAAGATAGCCGGATCTTTTATAGTCGGATATCCTGGTGAAAGTGAAGATGACTTTGAAGCTACAGTTGAACTTGCCGATGAATTAATGCTTGATGATTATTTTGTAAGTATTGCAGAACCAATTCCAGGAACACCCCTTGCAGAGGATATAATTAAAACACCTTTAAATGAAAATCTGCTGTTTATAAAAAGTGATAAATACAAGAATTACGAATTGAGCATTGCAGAAGAACGCTGCCTTAATTTAATGTTAGATTCATACGTATTTAGAAGCATTCCAGTAGCTATGACTGATAATTTATTTAAAACATTGCTGGAAGAAACTAAATCACAGGGAAACCATATAAGGACTGTAACAGAAATGATATTGAATGGGGAATAATGATAATTTTAACAAATTAAAATTATCTAATATTTCTTTTCAGTCAAAAATTTATATTGCTTTTTTAATCCATTTAAAACTGATTAACTAATCTCTACACATTTCATAGAATGATTTTAAGAAACTTTATTTTGACCGCTCTCAATAAATTCTGTAAATTTTTCAATTTTGTTAATTGTTGAATTGCTTAATATATGTTCCATTGCACATGCTTCTTCCTCAGCGGTCTTATCATCAACACCCAGAACATCTAAAAATTTTTTAAGGGTGTTATGTTTATGTATAATGCCCTCTGCAATTTGTATTCCCATTTCAGTTAATTTTATTTCACCATATTTTTCCTTGGATACAAGTTTCAGCTTGGAAATTTTATTAACCGCTTCCACCACACTGGAAGGCTTAAAATCAAGTTTTTCAGCGATGTCAGTTACCCTGATAGTTCCTTTAACCTTTTTCAAGTTGTACATCACTTCAATATAATCTTCAGTGCTTTTCGTTAACTTAGGTAAATCTTCGTTTATTTCAATCATTTATATACATCCATTATCATTTCTTCAAGATTCTTACCTCTTGGGACCATGACATCTATCGATTTATCTGATAAAGCGTATTTTGGGCCTTCACCCACTCCAGTACTTACCAAAACATCTACCTTTTCTTTTTCTAAAAATTCAGCAGTTTCAATTCCTTTCTTTTTCTCCAGCGTAGTTCCGGGATTATCTTTAACTACAGTACTAATTATTCGGCCGTTGGCCACATCTGCAATTAAAATATAAGGCGCTCTGGCAAAATGTTCAGAAATATCAGACTGCAAACCATTTTTATTCTCCACAAGAACTGCAACCCTTAACCTTTCCTTTTTAAAAGGTTCTATCTGAACCATTAAACTGTCTAAATTTTTAATTCTACCTTTTACGGCCTTTTTTATATTTCCTGTAATCTCAGATGCATTTTCCACTGATAATCCTTTTTTGGTTTGAAGATGCAGTTCTGCAAATACGAAGGGACCTGATCTTCTAACTTTAATAGCATGTACCCCTTCAACACCATCAACACTTTCTGCAATAGTTTTAATTTCTTCAATCTTTTCAGGATCCATGTTGGCATCCAGAAGAACTAATATATCATCTTTTGCCAATTTTAGGCCCATGTAAACGATTAAAAGTGCAACCAGGATTCCTGAAATCCCCTGTATTCTTAAATAACCCATGTAAGAGGAAAGTATACCTACAAAAACGATTATTGACGAAAATATATCGATGAAACTGTGTTTTCCATCATTAATAAGTGCCTGAGAGCCTATTGTCCTACCTATTTCCTGTTTGTATCTTGCAAGTAAAAATGAAACTAATGCCGAAAGAGCAGCAACAAAAAGGGCAACAAGAGGTATTTCAATTGTACTTGGATTTAAAAACGCGTTATAAGAATCTAAAGCTATTTCTATACCAGTTATAACTATTATTACAGATACTATCAAAGATGTAAATGATTCAATCTTATAATAGCCATAAGGAAATTTTTCATCTGGTCTTCGCATGGATAGTTTTAATCCAACGTATACAGCCAGAGATGCAACTATATCAGAAAAAGAGTGAATAGAATCTGCTATTAAAGCTATACTTCCAGATAAAAACCCAATTACGCCTTTAACTAATGCAAGTAAAAGATTTATTAAGCTGGAATATATGGCCGCTTTTCCTCCTTTCTTTAAGTTATTTTTAGCTTCGTTATTCATCCAAACACATCATATCCAACTGTTATCCTTCTATCGATCTTCTTTTTAGCATTTCTTTGTATGATCTGTATTTTTTAGAGTTATAAACAGAAGATACGTTCAATCCTTCAAAATATCCCTCAATTTCAGACATCTGACTCTCTGACAAAGGACCTTCAAGGGAATGCCTTAACGGAGTATTTATATAAACGCTATCCGGCTGAATTTCAGCTGCAATCTTTGCTAATTCGCCAGCATAATCCTTATTTTTTTCAATAAACATAGTTTGAAGTTCTAATCTTCCATTAAAAGAACTTTTAAATTTTTTAATCCATTTTAATATATTTCCAAAATGTAGGCCTTTTACTGGACGATTTATTTCTTCAAAAAGAGACTCATCAGGGGCATCCAGTTTTGCTACAACTACATCAATTTCATTCAAAATCCTTCTCATTTTCCCCAAAGAAAGTGTTGAAGAATTTGTTAAGATGGCAACTGGTAAATCTGTAACTTCTTTTACAGCTTCAATTATCTCATCAAGGTTTTCTGCAAGGGTCGGCTCACCATAACCTGAAATTGTCACTATATCCGCACTTACCCCTGGCAGAATTCTTTTTAAATCTTCTTTAATCCTATCTGTACTTATAAATACGTCATTTTGGATTGTCTTGTCTAGCGTTGGGCCAACCTGACAGTATATACAGTCAAAAGAACAAGCATTTCGACATAAAGGGTCTACACCTACAGACCTACCAAATCGCCAGGATGACACAGGACCAAATACAGTTTTCATACAATACACCCCACAGTAAACATTTCTAAATTAAATTAAATCCGCTGCATGAATCTTTAATTAATCATCTTCAATTTTTAATGCTTCATTTGGACATACATCCATACAGGATTCGCACAAGCTGCATTCATCTATATTTTGAATCACAATTTTGTCTCCATCAAGTATAAGGACTTCCATAGGACATACATCTGCGCATTCTTCACATTTTTCCCCATCACATTTATCGTAATCAATTATTATTCTGACCATATACATCACCGATTTACCATTTTAATATTATTCACAAATTATGCAGATTTCCACTCCATCATTCATACCTTAAAATACAAATGCATATTACTACACTACTTATTTTAGGACCTAAACTACCGCAATGATCAGGTATTTTCATGTAGATCCATTATTTAGTACCATATTCTCAATTTTAGCTACAATTTTCAGTATTTTTTCCGAGGTTTTAGACTCCTTATTTTCAATTAACAACCCATTATGTTCTTTAGGACTAACTTCAATAGGAACAGCACCTAATAGCTGTGTCTCTGTCTTTGATGCTATTTCACTGCCCCCTCCATTTCCAAATATGGGTATCTCAGTCTCACATTCAGGACAGATAAGTCCAGACATGTTTTCTATGATTCCCAGTAACCTGATTTTTAAGCTTTTAGCCATGTTTATGGATTTTTCCACATCATCTAAAGATACTGTGTGGGGCGTGGTGACCATTATTATCCCATCAATGGATGGAATTGACTGTAAAATTGCTAAATGCTCGTCACCAGTGCCTGGAGGGCAGTCAATTATCAGGATATCAAGATTACCCCAGGATACATCTGAAAGAAATTGTCTTATTGCCGCCGTCTTTTTAGGACCTCTCCATATTATTGGTGAATTTTCATCAGATAAAAGGAACTGTGAAGACATTACTTTCAGGTTTTCTCCTGCCTCTACCGGCAATATTCCCTCTTCATTAACTTTAAGGCCTATTTTTCCAATTTTGAGCATTTTTGGAACGTTAGGACCATGTATATCCACGTCCAGAATACCTGTTTTGTAACCTTTGTTTGCAAAAGATGCTGCAATGTTCACTGCCATTGTAGATTTGCCTACCCCTCCTTTTCCACTCATAACTGCAATTTTATGTTTTATCTGGTCCATTCTCTTTGTAATGATAATATCCTGCTGCATGTAAGCTAATTTCTGTTCCTGATTTTCCTGTTCTGTAATCATGTTTTCTGTCCTCTTTATATCCTAAAAAATAAAAAATATAAATTCAAACTCCAGAAGAAGTTTGAATTTATTTAAATGGCTGATTTGAAGATTTAATTAAATATAAATTTAGAAAATTTAACAGCCCTTTTCGTTACATGAATTTTCATCTGCGACTGCTAGATTTCCCATTTTCCACTCTTTTAAAATGTCTTTAACTTTTCCAGATGCTCCTGAAAATATTTCCATTCCACCGCCACGCAGCATAGAAACTGCTTTTGACCCTAAATTTCCGCAGATCAGTACATCCGCTCCAGAGTCAATTATTATCTCTGAAGGGGTTTTAGAACCTCCTTTATGTTTACCTAAAATTTCAGTTACGTTAATATTTTTAATTTCACCATTTTCAAGTCTGATGAAAGTAAAGTAGGTAGTTTTTCCGAAGTGCGTGGAAATATCTGATAGTAAACCGCTTTCATCAATGGTAGGCATGCAAATAACAGTTATTTTCACCATCCCCTTTCTAGTCTGCCCCACATAGGGGAGTACTACATTCTGGACATTTGGTGTTTCTACATGGGACTCCCGGTGTTTTAGGAGATTCATATCCGCAATTCGGACATTTACAAACTCTAGGTTGGCCTGCTCCCCTTCCACCACTAAATCCTCTTCTCATTCCCATTCCAGGTTGTCCTGTGGGTGTTTGAGCCTCTTCAACTGTGCTGATTTTATGAATATGCTCTGATCCACAGTCCGGACATTTTTCATATTCTTTTTCAGGGCTGTACCATTCAAAACTACAGCTTTTACATTTATACCTTTCTTTATCTGCCACGAAATTTCCCCCTTTAATTTTAATCATTTTACCCTCAATAAGGGCCTTTGCAACTTTTCCTCGGGCCAGATTTAAAATTCTGTGAAATGTGGGTTGTGAAATATCCATGATCTCTGCTGCTTTTCCTTGTTTAATGTCTTGATAATCTTTTAACCTTATTGCTTCAAGTTCATCCATTGTAACCTCTACTGGATCAGCATGGCAAATATCTCCATTTAAATCTGGCCTGAAACACCTGATTTGATGCTCTTGGAATATTCTTCTGAATCTTCTCGGCCTCACCATGTTATGAATATATATTCATAATTATTATATAAAGGTTTTGAATATTTATTCATAACTAATATGTAACCAATTTTTAGCACAACAAAAAAGCAGAAATTAAAGCTCTAATTTATTTAAATCAATTTATTACTCTTTAAAATCATATATAAATGACATACATAAGTTTTAAATTTTTTTGGATAATTACAATTCTTATTAAAATATTTAAAGTAGTTTTTAACTATTAAAATTAAAAATTAATCCGGATATACTGATGAAAAATCTAAAGATGTTTATTCATCCTAATTTAAATTAGGTGCACTAACTTGTGAATAAATTAGCATAATGCCTACATTTACATATATCCCAAATTACTTCTTTTTGAGATTAATTAAAGTTATTTCACTTCTAGAACCCGATCTCATTGGGGGGCCCCATGTTCCAGTTCCCGGAGATACATAAACCTGTGTTCCATTATGATTATATAATCCATGGAAATACGGAAAAACAAGTCTTCCAAGGAAATTCAATGGGAATATCTGCCCTTTATGAGTGTGTCCTGAAAGCTGCAGGTCAATACCTGCTTCACTTGCAAATTCAACTTCTATAGGTACGTGATACATGAGAAGTGAAGGTTTTGATTTATCAATATTTAACCCCGGAAGTACAGTTTTAAGGTAATTTCTTTGAGTTGAATACCCCACCCCAACTATCTGCAAACCTTCAAATTCAACCACTTCATTCCGCAGTATATTAATATTTGTAGATTTAAGAACCTCAAAAACGTTTTCCAGCCCTTCATACATATCATGATTGCCTGTTACAAAAAAAATCCGGGATTTAAGTTTATTAATTGAATCAAACATAGAAGGATGTAAACCTACAGTTCCTTCAACAAGATCTCCGGTTATTAATACTAGATCTGGATTTAAAATGCTAATTTTTTTAACTATTTCTTCCATAAATCCGGAATTTCTAATAGGTCCAATATGAGTATCACTTATTTGAGCAATTCTCAACTCTCGCTCTAAATTTGATATTGGTATCTCAATTTCCCTAATATTCAGATATAAGCTGTTAAAAATTGAATATGCACTTATAACTGAAGCGACTATAATTACTGCAATTCCTGCAGTAAATGGAGGAATATTGAATACAAAGTTCACTATTTCATAACCAATGAGGGTATACCCTAAAACAAGTGCAACACCCATCCACGTAGCAGATAACATGTAAACTGTACGTGTAAATTCATTGGACAATGTACCTTCAAGTATCGCTGCAACAGGATAAGCAGCGGTAAATATAATTACCAGCATTGTGATTATAGTCTGAGATACACCTAACAGCATGCCTAATCTATTAAAGATATAATAATCAATAGCTAAGAATCCTAAGAAAAATACGGATAAGAATAAAGCAAGCTGAATAATTCTCCTCATTTTTAAACTCCAATACAAAACCAGTTTTTAATCTTATAGTAAGTACTGTTAATTCTATATCACATAATATTTTAATTTTTTTATATTATCCCCCTAAATTATAAAAATAATTCGATAACAAACTCCAATTTAATAATAAAATAAAAAATCAAGTAAAATTCAAAGGGATTTTTTAATATTTAGAGCTATAACTAAAGAATAGAAGATTCAGGTAACAGCTTAACCAGAATATAATCGTACATCAAAGATCTCCTTATTTCGGAAACATCTTCTAAAATGTACTCATCCACCTTAACTTTTCCAATTTTATCTTTATATTCGTCATAATTCAGTTTAACCCTTACCCCATCCAGCTGACTTACAACTGGTGCTGGTGAATAAACATCTGTTACTGCAGGTATCTGGTTTTCAATCTCCGTTTTTACAAGTATTGAAGGTACAATAGGTGGATCTTCAATTATTTCTTTCCTTCTATCATCAAGAATTCCCTCAACAGTTTCAGCCAGACTTCTAAGTGCCCTTATATGTTCTCCACGTTTAAGCCTGCTTGGAATTCTACCCAATCCCCCAACATATGCACTTGCCCCCGGAATATCCTCGACATCTATATCTGGAGCTCCAGTTACGACTACAGGGATTTCAAGGTCTTCAAAAAGATGTATTTTATCTAATATACACTCCCTAAAGCTTCCAAGTGCAAAAACAGCCAGATCATGTTCTTCGATTAGCTTTTTTTCATCCTGTGAAATTCTGGATATACCCTTTCCAGCTCCACGGGAAAGCCCAATCATGTTGTCCTTTGCCCCATATCTCCTGAGATATTCTGAAATATCACACGCAGAATGGGGAAGGTGCTGCCTTGCAAGAGTTGGAGAAACTATAGCAATCTCTGTACCTGCCATTGGGGCGATTTTTACTGTTCCAAGGAGTTCTTTTGCCTTTTCCTGGACTTTATCCACGTCTTCTATTGGAACGGCAAGTGTTATAACGAGATCCATTTGACTCAGGTTTTCCTGAAGTACAAATCCACCCAGATCTTCTATAAGCTCTGTAATCTCTTCATGCTTGTGAACTCCTCCAGTGTAAGTTAAGGTTTCATACATAATCTTTTCTCCAGAATGTTATACCTCATTTCAGCTCTTTCTATTGCAGATAAAGGTACATTTTTGTGAGATGGTATTTCAACAGTTTCTGCATCTTCATTTACCACGTTATCTTTCATATAATCCGGATAAACCACAAAATTATAATCTTTATCAACCACGCTAAAACCCATATCTTTTACTATCTCCTTTAAAAAATTTGAATAAACTTTTACTTTTATCTTTCGATTTTTTTTGGATCTCACAATTTCTTTAATTTCGTAATCTAAAGGGGAAGTTTCAAACTTCTCAGAAAGCATTTCTATACTTTCTTTAATCTGTGAGAACGTATTCAGTTTAATTTTAATAGATTTAGTGGATAATTTAGTTTCAGATAAAACAACAGCTATATCTGCTCCAACTGAATCTGGAGTTTTATTTACTATATAGTTTGAAATACCTGCAAGTTTTACGATTTCTTCACACATAGGAGTTGTTACAACTTTTAAGGAAAATTTCATAGTCTACCCTTAGTTTTAAAATATTTAAATTTGATGTTTTTATCAGTTAAGATGAAATTATAAACGCTACCAAAAAAATCATGGAATTTTTGATGCAAAATGCAGCATGTTTTTTAAGCTTCGTATCCTGTGCAAAAATTCACCAAATTTTTTGAGGAATTTTAATATAATAAAAGTAATATAATAATTATTACAAACAGGAGTCTATCCTACTTACTAAACAGGGCATCTTAAAAAGATTCAAATTGGCTTAAAAAATGTAATTTAAATTAAAAATGATTATGATTAATTAAAAGGGTGATTAGTATGAAAATAGACGATATTAAAGGTAAAGAAGTAATAGATGAAAAAGGAAATGTAGTTGGAGAAGTAGAAGATATTGATTTAGATTTTAGAAACCGCAGAATTGAAGGTCTTGTACTTCGAGAAGCAAGTATAACTGGTAAAATAGGGCGTGGGGAAACCAAGCTTATTCCATGCAATATGGTCGATGCAATTGGAGAAAAAGTACTTTTAAAAGGAAAACCACTTACTCAAGAAGATTTAGACGTTATAACTGGTGGAGAATAATTAAATATAAAATGTGAAATAATTATTTAAATAAAACAATTTTATACCTGCTTAGATCATTCTACAGTATCTTCCTGAAATTTAAACTTAATAAATGCCACCACTACCCTCTGAAAAAATTCCCGTTTATTATACTCAGATAGATTATCATAAATTGATAACAATTCATGGGTATCAAAAAGATGGTTATCTATCCCCTTTTTAATTATTAATTCTTCCAGTTCCATATCTTTTTCAGGCTCTTTAGTGAAATTATTGAAAAATAACCCACCCATACTCATTTTGTACTCTTCTACCATTGATTCTATTGTCTTATCATCGTCATTCAAACCAATCAACTCTTAAATTTTTATCCTTTAATTCAAATTTTAGTTTAGTTTAATATATTGTTAGCTTTATATGCATGATCAAAACACTTAAATATTATTTTAAACCAGGGAAATTCCTTAAATCATGCAAATAGACAGTTGTTAATAATGTTATGAAAACATTTATATAATAACTTAACCGTATATTTAAATAAGACCAACTTAGTTTTGGTCGAAGGAAGTGAATGAATTGTTCGGAACAGATCAAGGTCCAAAAACTGCCCCTATTTCAGAAGGGGAAGAATATGATGTGAAGATAGAAGATGTGGGTAAAGAAGGCGACGGAATTACCCGTATAAATGGTTTTGTGGTATTTGTACCCGGTACAAAAGCTGGAGAGGAAGTTAAAGTTAAAATTGTTTCTGTAAGAAGACGTTTTGGTTTTGCTGAAAAAATTAGTTAAAATTGTTCTGTAAAGACATTTGGGTACTGAAAAAAAATTAGATACCCCCAATTTCGTTTTTTATTTATTGAATTTCCCTATTTTTGGTGTTTTTAATGTTGGTTTCTTTAAGTTTAGATAAATCAATCTCTAAAGATGTTGCAATTATGGTAGATGTTTTAAGAGCTAGCGCTACTATAAATGTTGCTCTAAATAATTTTAATAAAGTTATAGCCGTAAAAGATAAAAATAAAGCAATAGAACTTGCCAAAAAGTACAATGCAGTTCTTGCAGGTGAAAGAGATGGGGCTCCTATTCCAGGATTTGATACTGGAAATTCACCAGTTGCAATACAAAATTTCAGTGGAGATACACTTGTGCTTACCACTACAAATGGTACTCGAATTCTTGAAGGAATGAAAGCAACAGCAATGGTTGGATCATTTGTAAATGCAAAAGCTGTAGCCCAAAAAGCTTCTGAAATTGCTGAAGACCATATAGAAATAGTAATGGCGGGAGTTAGAGGAAGATTTGCAATTGAAGATTTCCTTGGAGCTGGAGAAATAATATCTTATCTTAAAAATTGCGAACTTGATGAAATGGCCATGGCAGCATACATGGCATCAAGAGACGAAAAAATGGTTAAAAACGCAATCATGAATTCAAGGTCTTCTTTGACCCTCCAAAAACTTGGATTTTTGGAAGACATAAAGTTTAGTATTAAAAAAAATATATATGATATTATCCCCATATATGAAAAAGGGATCATTAAGAATTATACAAACTAAAACGTGAGATTTCTATGGCACCAGAATCACTTGAAATAATCGGAACAGCGCATGTATCAGAAAAAAGTGTTGAGAAAGTTCGAAATACTATTTTAGAGAAAAAACCAGACGTTGTAGCTATTGAACTAGACATTAATCGTTATACTAATTTATTAAACGAAAAAGAAGGAGTTGAAACTCCTAAAGAGGAGTTTCAGATTAAAAAACTGATTAAAGGTGACAACCTGACCTTATTCTTAGTTAGCGGATTTTTATCATATATGCAGCGCAGAATAGGTGATGATGTAGGTGTTAAACCGGGATCAGAGATGATGGCAGCAATAGAAGCTGCGAACGAAATAGGTGCAAAAATTGCCTTAATAGACCGTGACATTTCAATAACCCTGAACCGTGCATTAAACAAAATGAGCATCATCGAAAAAATGAAGTTCATATACGGCTTAATAGCATCCTTCTTCAGCAAAGATGAAGAAATTGAAGATATTGAAAGTATAACCGAAGGAGATGCTCTTGAAGAGGTCATGGAATATTTCAAGGAAATGTCGCCCAAAGCATATGATGTTCTGGTAAATGAAAGGGACCAGTATATGGCAAGAATGCTTACAGATATTCCAGATGAAAGCGTAGTTGCAGTGGTAGGTGCCGGGCATAAAGAGGGACTTACAAAATATATCAATAATCCAGAAGATATACCTCCACTTTACGACCTCCTAGGCGTTGAAAAATCCAGATTTTCATTCATGCAGATCCTGCTGTTTTTAATACCCGTTGTTTTCATCGCAGTGTTTGCAATGGCCTTTTTTAGTGGAATTAATATACAGACCAGCATCCTCCAATACGTGCTGCTAACAAGCGGATTGTCCTTTGCAGGTTGTATTTTATCTGGATCAAAGATTTATTCTGCAGTAACAGCATTTATTGTGGCCCCCTTGACAGTTTTACATCCACTTCTTGCTGCAGGATGGTTTTCAGGACTTGTAGAAGCCAAAGGAAGAAAAGTAGGAATGGATGACCTGGCAGACTTTAAAGACTGCGAAAGTTTAAGGGACTTTTGGGATAACAACCTCTTTAGAGTTTTAATAGTTGTTGTTGGAACTAACATTGGTGCCATGATAGGGGCCTTCCTTACGATACCCAATGTATTTTATCCATTAATTCTTAAAATTTCTGCAATCATTAATCCAATAATTATTACAATTTTTAACACACTCAACCCAATATTAGGCAAAATTTTTGGATGGGGATGATTGCAGACCGAAAGCCAACTTTCTGGCCAAATTAGATATTTCTAAATTCTTTTTTTTAAAAAATTTTAAATAAAGTGAAGTTACATTATTAATACAATTCAGTGAATTTAAAAATTAACACAAAAATAATATTCAATAAGTTAACACGTGATTTCATGTATCTCATATTTAGATGTAACTGTGGACGCGCAATGTACTCCAAAGAAGGAGTAATTCAAAAAAAATGCGTTTGCGGTAAAGTATTTAAGGTTAAAAGTCGGCGTATCCTTGCAAAAACTGAAGATGTGCAGTTAGCCATCCAGAAAGTTAAAGAATTACAGGAAGAGAAATACGGCGGCGCTGTTTTTACAACCGCCGATAAAATCTGATATTACTTTATTTGAGGAATTATAAATAGCTCAATCTCATGACAAGCAGCATCTATAATATTACAAAAAAAGGTGAAAGAAAAAATATAGAATTTAAAGAAAGCCTTAAAAAAGATTATCATCTTCAAAAAGATAGAAAACAGCGCCTTGCATCCCAGATGAAATACAGGATGGAACGGGGTAGCGGAGAAGCTATTTATTTTATAGGTGTAGATGATGATGGAAACCTTCTGGGACTTTCAGATGAGAAAATGGAAGAATCATTATTTGTTTTAAAAAGTATCGCAGAAGAGATAAATTCCACTATTTTAAAAGTTGAAAAGTATCCTGGAAACAACGGCGATGTAGCTCGAGTTTTTATTGGTAAAAAAGATCTTTCTAAGCGAGACCACATGCTTGTAGGTGTTGCAGGACATGTAGACCATGGAAAAAGCACACTTATTGGGACCTTGACCACCGGCAGCCTGGATGATGGCTCCGGCAGGACGCGGATATTTTTAGATCTGCAGAAACATGAAATAGAGAGAGGGCTTTCAGCAGATCTCTCCTTTGCAATTTACGGATTCTGTAATAGGGAACCTGTAAGAGTTAAAAATCCGCTGAATAAAAAAGAAAAAGCAAAGGCTGTCGAAGACTGCGATAAACTCATATGCTTTGTAGACACTGTAGGCCATGAGCCGTGGCTTAGAACAACTATAAGGGGAATTGTAGGTCAAAAGCTAGACTATGGGCTCGTTACAATAGCTGCAGACCAGGGGCCAACCCATATTACCAGAGAACATCTGGGGATTATAATGGCTATGGATTTGCCGTCGATTGTTGTAATTACCAAAATTGACATGGTAAGTGCAGAAAAAATAAAAGAGACAAAAGATGAAGTATTCAATCTTTTAAAACTTGTTGGAAGAATTCCTTACATGATAAAAACATGTGAAGACGCTAAATTTGTGGCAGAACACGCTAATCAACATCTTGTCCCAGTGATAAATGTTTCTTCATTAACTGGAGATGGCCTGGAACTTCTTGATGAATTATTTTTAAACCTTGAAGTTGAGGCAAAGGAAGAGGATTCACTAAAACCATTCATGATGTATATAGACAAAATATACTCAGTAGTAGGTGTTGGGGCAGTTGTAAGCGGAACAGTGAGACAGGGGAGAATTAAAAATGGAGATAAGCTGCTTTTAGGCCCCGATGGAACTGGAAAATTTATGGACGTTAGGGCAAAATCCATTGAAATGCACTACTACAAAAAAGATTATGCCGAAGCTGGAGATGTCGTTGGAATCTCAATAAAAGGAGCAAATATCGATGATATTAAAAGAGGCATGATTTTATGTGATCCTAACTATGAAAAACGATCTGTTAAGAAATTTGAGGCGGATGTTGCCATATTAGTACATCCAACAACAATTAAAGAAGGTTACGAATGCATAACTCATATAGAGACAATTGCAGAAACTGTTATCTTTGAACCTCTTGATAAAGAGTATATGTCTGCTGGAGATACAGGTAAAGTTAAAATGCAGTTTAAATATAGGCCTTTTTCTGTTAAAGAAGGTCAGAAAATCATATTTAGAGAAGGTCGGAGTAAAGGAATAGGTACAATCACCAGGATCATTGAATGAGAATTAAGTTACGTTAAAAAATAAGATCTAATTACTCTTTTTAGGATAAATGAGTTAATATCTACCTACTTTTTATTCCCAAAAACATCGCATTTTTTAATGTAATATTTTTTCATAGTTAAAATTTTAAATTGTTTTAAAGGCTTATTATATTATACCAATCATTTTAAACTGATTAAAACGTATTTTAATGCTTAATTACAAAGTTATTAATACTGGAAATAAGAATATTACTAATAAGATATTACATATTAACTTTTGATCATTTGACACCATGCCTTCAATTTACTTTTCCAGGTTAACTCCATTTAAACATCAAACTATTATTAAACTAAACTACGCCCCTAATCCATTTAAATTCCATAAAAACCTAACTGGAGGTGATTGAATAAATAAAATTATAGGAATTTTGTTATGCCTGTTAATGATGTTCTCAGCAGTTAGCACTAGCTCTGCAGCCGTTATAGGCAGCACTTCATACGGTTATGTAGAAAAGTTTACCTATGGAAACCCCAATTCTAACGTTAAGATTGTATATATAACCGGAGTTCACCCCATGGAGGATGAATTCAGCTACGATGTAGCAAATGTTGTGAGAAACAGATCAAATAGCTTAAACTACAGATATATAATCTATAAAGTCCATGTAACTAAATCCGCGTCAAACTATACTCAAGGAAGAATGAACGGACAGCTGCTGGCACAAAAATTCGTTGTCCCTGATGTAATTAGAATCAAACCAACATTTGTATTTGACGTTCATGAAAACCACGGCGCTTCAAGCGGATATAAATATTACAGGTTCTTATATCCAATATCAAAAGGTTCTTACACACTTGGAATTGCTAGATCTATAACTTACAGACTGCCGTCACTGGTAATTTACACTCCACCAAATCCAACAAGCCCTCAGTATGTCACTGTACCAATTGCAAATAAAGGAACACCTGTTATAATTTACGAAACATATCATTTCGATTCAGCTTCCAAAAAGCTACAGGATGCAAGAAGATTCGTAAATGCAGTTGACAATACCTATTTTAGATAACTTTCATCCTTTATTTTTTAATTTTTGGATCAAGCTACCCTAAATAATTATTTATCTTTCAATCAATACATTACAAATATCTATTAACGTTTCAATCACATAACCACACAAACTAACCGTCCAAATAACCATTAATCTCTTCAAGCATTTCACATGCTTTACAAATATCCATTGAAGATGGTTCACCGCATTTTTTACACTCATACAAATTCGCTGGCTTCTTTTCAAACTGGAATGTTTTGTCAAATGATCTAAGTATATTCACTTTGGTTCCCTTTCTCTCGGACTCCATCTTGTTTAAAAATCCCTTTATTTTAGACCTTGCAGACAGGTGAGAGTAAGGACATTCTGCAAAATGAACGTCTATATCATTTAAAACTGCCCATGTTCCTACATCTTTTTCAGGTACATTCCAGAGAGGTTTAATTCTTGGAATGAGTTTTTCATGAATGGTATTCAGCTTAGGTCCAAACTTTGAAAATCTTCTAAAATCCGCCCTTGCAAATGTCATAAGGAATGATTGTATTTCATCATCAAGGTTGTGACCTGTTGCAATTTTACAGGCTCCAACTTCATAGGCTGTTTTGTTCAGTAAGTATCTCCTGAAAACTCCGCATGGTATACATGCACTCTTATAAAAACTAAAAATATCATCAAGTTTAAAATTAAATTCATCTAAAAACGATTTTTCAATTAATTTAACCCCTATTTCTTCAGCATTTTTCCTTGCTGCTTCCACACCTTCATTTCGGTATCCAGAAATTCCTTCATCAATAGTTATGGCCACCAAATCAAGATTATATTCCTCTTTAAATTTGTTCAGTATATGTAATGTTAGAATACTGTCTTTTCCACCTGAAAGGGCCACTGCAACTTTTTCATTATGTGCCAGCAGCCCATATGTTTCTATTGTTTCCTTCACATTGTTTTCAATGTTTTTGTTGAATTCTTCCTGAGCAACCATAACAGATCAAAATAGGTTTGCAGATTATTTGAGAAATAGTTTATGTTAGATTAAAAACTTCTGGAGAATTTTCTTAAAATCATTGGAAACTCATGAAAAAAAGAATTTTCAAGACATCTACTGCTTTGCAGTTTACAATTTTAAACCTTAAGAACCTTTAATTTTTGTTATTTATTTCACTTAAAAATGTTGATATACTAAATTAAACATATAATTTATTATGATATCTGCAGAACTAACCATAGTCCCAGTTGGGACATGTGATACAAGCATAAGTAAATATATAGCTGCTGCTACATCTGCATTAGAAGATAATGGCATTAACTATAAGCTAACAGGAATGGGCACTTTAATTGAAACAGATAATCCGGACAAACTTTTCACCGCAATAAAAGCCGCTCACGAATCCATATTTAGAGAAGGCGTACAAAGAGTTGAAACCCATGTAAAAATAGACGACCGAAGGGATACAGACAAAACAATGGAAGAAAAAGTGGGTTCAGTTGAACAAAAAATGGGAAAATAACCATTTCCAGGTAAATAGCAGCATTTAATTTTAATTTTTTAACCTAATTTGAATGCCGGTTAATATCAAACCCTATTTTTCTAATTAAGATAATATAAAAGCAAATTTTATTCTAATTTACAGTTCTATTCGTTTAATGGGGTTACTCCACATCACTTTCCATATCCAAGATATATCTAAAAAAATTTATATTCAATGGAAATAATCCCAATTATACTCAATCACATTATCACAATTAAAAAATACAGAGGTTATCATTTGAATAAGATTGTACTCATAGTTCCAGTTTTAATTTTCATAATTGCCATATCTGGTTGTACTTATGAAGACAGGGGCCCTGGCGTAAACAATATCTATAATAAAAGCGGAATTTACTTTGAATATCCCCATGAATATACAATTAAAGAAGTTAATAGTACAAATGGAGTATTTGTAGAAGGTGTAAGCGCCTGGGACTATAACTGCACATTTAAAATATCCAAAGAATCCCTTGATAGTGCTGGAAAAGTTAATGGAGTAAGTATAAAAGATCTTAAAAACACTGCTAACCTTACTAAAGCCAATTATACAGTTGAAGAAGTTCAAAATATAACCATAAACGGCACCCAAGCTCTTGATATAATTTATGCCCATTACAGCGTCCCATATGTTAAATATGAGTCAATATATTTTGATAAAAACGGGAAAAGATACAATATATTATTTGAGTATAACGGCGTTGGAGTTACGGATACTCGAGCAGTTGTAGCAATTACAGGTACTTTTAAAGTGCTCGAATAGTTAATTATTTTTTCTAAATTTTTAACCGCATTTTACTTTTAATAGATATCACATGTTAAATTGAGCAATTCACCATAATATAATTAAAGAAAGTTTAAATTTGTTAGTTTGATAAATTCACTAAAATAAAGCAAAACTTTTTGAATACTCATTGATACCCAACATTGTACCTAACAAATGGTCAGATTTCATAGTTGAAGTCAATAATACATTATCCAGATACGGGATGAAGTGTAAGTAAAATTAAATACAAACGGAATATTTTGCCGGTTTACTTTTTATATAATTAAATCTATATCTCTTGTGATGAATAGAATTAAGAGTTTAAATCCACAGTATGTATTTATTATTCTGGGATTGATTTACGGAATAGCTTTTTTAGTATTAATTCCTCCTTTTCAGGTTCCTGACGAATATGAACATTATTATAAATCATGGGATATAAGCAATGGACATCTAATTCCTGAAAAAATAGGAAATAAAGCAGGAGTTTCAGTTCCCGAGTCTGTAAAAATCATGACAGACAACGTCTATCAAAAATGGAAATACTACATTTTAAACAATCAATCAATGAACATGGAATACCTGTTAAATCTTCCACTTAAAAGCAGTACTAATACTTTTGTAGATATTTCAAAGTATGCTGTGGTAACTTATTCTCCACTCCCATATTTAGCCTCTGCATTAAGTATAGCTCTTGGAAAACTGTTTGATTTATCCCCATTAATATTGCTGTATTTAGGGAGATTCGGAAATCTATTACTATGGTTACTCATCATATTTTTAGCAATTAAAATAACTCCCATATTTAAATGGGGTTTCTTAGCCATAGCTTTAATGCCAATGACACTATTTCAGGCAGCATCTCTTTCAGCAGACTGCATAGCTATCTCATTATCGTTTCTTAGCATTGCAATTTTCCTTAAATTAGCCCTAGATGACAATATTAAAAAAATCACCCGAAAACATATTTTAATCATAATTTCAATTGGTTTACTGTTAGGTTTAGCTAAAATGCCATACATAATGCTGATTCTCTTATTCTTCTTAATTCCATCAAAGAAATTTGAAAGCAGAACAAAAATGTTTCAGATATTTGGACTTACATTTTTACTTGCAGTTTTAATCATCGCATTCTGGAACTTTATGGTTAATGGACTATACATGCCTCTTGATCCCGGAATATCCATCAAAGATCAATTACTTTGTATTTTACATTATCCCGTTGACTTTATTCAAACCATGTTAAACACTTCATCCCAATATGCAGGAGAACTTCCATTTATAGTGGTTGGTAATTGGGCTTATGCAAATTCACCTATCCCTAACCTGATTTACTACATATATTTCTTTATAATACTTTTAGTAGCTGCTTTTGATAAAGGCTCTTTCAAAATAAGTCTTAAACAGAGATATATTATTTTAGGATCATTTTTGTTAATTGCAGGCACTATTTTCATCCTTGAATATCTTACATGGACATATACTGGAGCACCAGTAATACACGGGATTCAGGGCAGGTATTTAATTCCAATATTACCTCTGCTGTTCCTAACTTTATATGAAAAAAGCGAGCGAACTAAAAATAGATTGCTAGTTGAGTTGATGATGAGCTTGTTTATCATCTTAATCCTGTCAAAAGTAGTGTTTATATTTATAAACTATTACTATGCGCTTTATTTCTAAAATAAAAGAAAATTCCCAAACATTAGTGTTTGGGTACAAAATTTTTAATTCTGGACAGAAAATTGTATCTGAATTACTTTGGTACTCCTTCTCCAGGTTCACGGAATTCTTCCTCGTTTCCACCTTCACCTTTTTCTTCTATTTTTTCTTTGGTTTTGCTTTCTCCAGTCTCTGCCATTTTTCGTAAATAGTCTGCTACAATATCTTTAGCTCCTACTCCCACTGAAATTCCTATTGCAATTGCTATACCTGCAGAAATTCCCCATGCCAGCGGAACCAGGAAAGTATATATAATTGCAGTTTGAATACGCCATTGGTCTAATGCAATTACAATTACCACTACAGAAAGCAGTGCTTGTAATCCAACAACTATCCAGTTAGTAAATGGAACATCTTCACCTTTTAGCATGCTTCCTACCCATTTCATGAGGAAGTTAACTGCTATTAATCCTATAACAAGTACCAGTACACCTGCTATAAGATTGGGTATGTATAACACTACTGCATTCAGGAAATCTGCGAAAATTGGTATGTTTAAGACGTTTACAGCGGCCATTATGAATATCAAATATATGAACCATTTAAACAGTGAACCAAATAGCCCAGATATGGTCATTCCCGACTTCTCCAATGTTGTACCAAAGTCAGTTTTGCCCACTGTTTCATCAATATTGGTTTTCTGGAGTAGTTTAGATAAAAGCCCACCACCTACACGCCCTACAATCCATCCAATTATCAGGATTATAATAGCGCCAATTAAAGCCGGCAGGAATTGAATTACCATATTTACAGAATTTGTAAGGCCTTGTTGTACATTTTCAAAAACCACGTTATCAACCTCCAAAAAAATCTCTGATTTTTTTGGGGTTCCAAACATATTGTGTTTGAGAACCTCCACGCATTATACAATTATTATATGATAGGTACTATAAAAAATTAATACTGAATTAATAAAAAGTATTAATAATTATTTAAGGCACATTCCTATTTAAAAAATAATCATAAAAAATGATAAAATATTAAAAATAAATCTCAGAAATAACTATTTTTCAAAAAAAGTAAAAATAAGGTTATATCTTACTAAAAAACAATTATCCAGTTTTATCAAAAAATAAAATTTTTAAATTATTTAAAAATTTTATCCGAAGCATCTTGAAGTACAGATACTATTTTTCCAAAATCTTCAGCAGTTAAGGTAGGATTTACAGGGAGAGATAAAACTTCAGCCGCTGCTTTTTCCGCTTCAGGACAGTCAGCCGTGTACCCCAAATCTTCATAAAGTTTTTGGTTGTATATGGTCCTAGGATAATGGACTCCCGTTCCAATTCCTTCATTGTTTAAAAATTCTTTTAATTCATCTCTTTTACCATCTTCTACCCTTACCGTGTACTGGTGGAACACATGCCTAACATTTGACGCCACATATGGTGATTCAATACCTTCAATTGAATTTATATGCTCAGTTAAATATTCTGCATTTTCTATTCTCTTCTCATTGAACTCTTCAAGCCTTTTAAGCTGAACAACCCCTATTGCCGCTGCAATATCAGTCATTCGGAAGTTATATCCCAATGTAACGTGTTCATATCTTTCACTTTCACCATGAGCTCGTATAGCACGTGCATCTTTGTCAAATGCATCATCATCAGTAGTTATTATACCGCCTTCCCCAGTTGTAATATTTTTTGTAGGGTAAAAGCTGAAACACGCCATATCTCCAATGGATCCTACCTTTTTACCGTGGTAAATAGCTCCATGAGCCTGTGCAGCGTCTTCTATTACTTTTAAGTCATGATCTTCCGCTATTTTGCATATCTGATCCATATCTGCAGGCTGTCCGTACAAATGAACCGGTAATATAGCCTTTGTTTTATCTGTTATAGCTTCTTCAATTTTTTCAGGGTTTATATTATATGTTTTAGGGTCTATATCCACAAATACAGGTTTTCCGCCAGCATAAAGAACAGAATTTGCTGTTGCAGCAAAGGAAAACGGAGTGGTTATTACTTCATCGCCTTTACCAATTCCAGCACAAAGAAGAGCAACATGTAATGCTGTGGTCCCAGAACTTGTAGCAACAGCATGCCTAGTGCCGACATATTCTGCAAACTTTTCTTCGAATTCAGCAACTTTTGGCCCTTGTGCAATGAATCCCGATCTTAAAACAGCCTCTACTTCCTTAATTTCTTCATCACCAATAAATGGTTTAGCAATTGGTATCATCAAGTATCACCTTTAATTAATCAAGATTAGATTTAAGATAGTGAATAACGTCCTATAAGCTTATAAATCTTATTTAAGCTTTAAATTATATAAATTCAAATTTATGTAAGTCAATTGATTTAAATTGATTATTCACTATAAAAAAATAAACGATAAACATCAAACAACAATTATTATCTCACCCATCGTTTATTTTTATAATATTTATTTCAACTTTCAAATATTTAAAGTGGCTTGAGTTATCTAAATTTTTATTTTAAAATGCTAGTTTATTATTTGAATGCACTTTTTCAATTTAAATTAGGCCGAATTAAAAATTAATTGGTTTAAAATTAACCATTTTTTAGATATATTTCCTAAAATTACTTTTTGCATATCTTCTAAAAATAGATAAAAAGTAATTTAAATAAATTTAATTATGTTCTGCATCTTCCCATCTGAATATATCCCTTAATTTATCTTTTTTATTCCAGAATATAATTATCACTGCAATTACAGCAGCTGCTGCTGTTGTAAGAATATCACCCGAAGGACTGGATGACGTCATCATGATAGAAGGTAAATTACCAAATATTCCGTCGGGAGTACTGACTATGAGCACCGCATAAAGATTATTCATAACATGTATTCCAATTGCAGTTTCTATACCGTCTTCCCCCAAAGTTATAATACCCAACGCTATACCAATTATAACTGTCTCAATTAATGGAAATACGCTTAAAGTCATACCTGTCCCATTCATAATGTGTCCAAAGCCGAACAAAAATGAAGTAGCAAGAAGAGGTACAATTGGTTTTTTACTTAATAAACCCACTCCCTGCATTAAATATCCCCTGAAAAATACTTCTTCAAAGGAGGCCTGTATTGGAAATGTTATTAAACTTAAAATTAAAAGCATTCCAAATGTACTGGGGTTAAAAGTTACTTCATAACTTGCAGGATTAATCAAATAGAAGATTAAAGTTAACATTCCCAATATTAAAAACCATAATACCGCCCCTTTTATCATTCTGGCCCAATTAATTTGTGATTTAGTAGTAAACAATGATATGAATGGTCTTTGATGTAAAAAACGCGTGCAAAGATAAAAAACAAAGTACGAAGCTGCAAAGCCAACTAATGCCAGTGCTACCAGAAACATCGAATTCGATTGAATAGATTGAATATTTAAACCCACTGCAGAAATACCATTTTGCATAATTAAAAATACTACAAAAAGCACAGCCACAAGAATTCCTACTATTCCCTGTATTCCCCATGTCGCTACAATCGTAACAATGTATCTCCACCAGCTATTTTTACCCAATTCTGCATTATATAAAAATGGAATTTTTGATATAATTATTCCCCCATTAGATCTAGTACTAGAGTATAACTATTTGTATTTAATTATTAATAACATTCATTTGATTTATAGTGAATAACCAAACGTTCTGGATTAGTTGATCTATAAAAAATGTATTTGTGTGCTTTAAAACTAAACCTAAATTTATTAAGTTTAAAAAGTATGTTATTCACGGTAACATAAATAAGTTGTATAAAATCATATTTACTTTTATTAGAAAAATGATTTAGCCTGATAAAAATAATTAAATTATAATGCAGTTCGGTTTGTTTTAAAAAATCTAATTTTAAATTAATTGCAGCACTTTAAATAATTTAATTTTCAGGGAAATGAATTTAAAGTTATAAAAGATTAAATTAATAAATAAATTCATTATATTTTAATAATTCTAAAAAATTTGTATTTGATTAAATTTACCTATTCAATTTATTTAAAAACAATCATAAAAGGGCATGGTTAAATTATGGACACTAAAATTATTCATGAAGGGCTTGTAACGATTAAAACCCCAGAATTTGATAAAGTATCGTCTAAAGCTCCCGTTTTTTACAATCCAGTAATGGAACTTAACAGAGACATATCTGTAATTGCAATAAAGACATATCAAGACGAATTAGAGCATGAAATTAGCATATGTGATGCTTTTGGAGGAAGTGGAATCAGAGGCGTGAGATATGCAAAGGAGATAGAAAATGTCTCCAGGGTAGTTGTGACTGATATAAACCCCCGGGCAATCCAATTTGCAAATGAAAACATCAAAATAAATGAGTTAAACAACGTAAAAGCATGCAAAGAAGATGCAAACATCTTACTTAGAAAATGCAAAGGAAAATTCGACATTGTTGACATAGATCCATTCGGAACTCCTTCTTATTACATGGAATCTGCAGGAATTAGTTTAAAAGCAGACGGAATGATCTGCGCAACGGCTACTGACACTTCAGGGCTATGTGGGACTTATAAAGATCCGTGTGTTAGAAAATACGGCGCTATGCCACTTAAAACTGAATACTGTCATGAGTTAGGGGTTAGAATTCTTGCAGGATTTATTGCAAGGACATTTTCCAAATATAAAAAGTGCATTGAGATATTATTCTCACACAGCACCGAACACTACATGCGAATTTATGCAAGGGTCAAAAAAGGAGCAAAGATAACAGATGAATCCCTAAAAAAGGACATAGGATATATATTGCACTGTGAAAACTGCCTAAACAGAACTGTAGTTCAAGGTATAACTCCCAAAACCAGTTCTATCTGTCCAGTATGTGGTAAAAATTTTAAGACTGTAGGTCCCCTGTGGTGCGGCAGTATTTTAGATCAGCAGTTTATAGAATCAATGCTAAAAAATATGGAAAATACAAAAATAAACCAGGAAAAAAAAGTGTCTAAACTTTTAAATATGACATATGAAGAAGCAAACGGCCCTGCAACTTTTTATGACCTTCACCAAATATGTAAAAAAATGAAAACAAGCTCTCCTCGTCTTGATGCTGTTTTAGAATCAATTAAAGAAGAGGGATACTTCGTATCAAGAACTCATTTTAAACCTACGGGAATTAAGACAGACGCCCCTGTGGATAAACTAAAAGAAGTAATTTCGTGCTTAAATGAAACATGTGACCCTGCTTAATACTATTTGAAACAGATAACCCAAATATGACTTTGAAATCTCTAAGTCTGAGAAGTACGTTTATGTAATTGAAAAAAAATAACTTTTCATATTTTAAAATCTAAAAATAAAAGGAGTAAAAACTTAAAAAAATAATTTTAATGCTTAAAAATGAATTTATTCATAATCAAGCATCCCGTGTGTATAATAATACTGGAGCGATGAAGCGTGCGACAGCTCGAAATTCCTGTAAGGGTCACCTATGTACGGTAATAGCATCCCTTTAAGCGTATAATAATATGCAGGGATTATTCCATATTCTCTTCTCACTATATCAAAAAACAACGGATATCCGCAGCCCTGAGTTATCATAGGGTTTCCACTTCTTGCCGTTCCGTGCCATACCATTGGAATAGGGCCTACCTGACCATGTTCCTTTGCAAGTTCATAGACATGATCCATCGCCCCTTCATAGGTGTTGTAGACTTTTCCATCGGATTTGTAGGTATATCTTCCATCAGGAACACCGAATAAAGCAACTTTAAGTGAATCAAAATAGTTTACATTACCTGCAGCACCGTTACCCTGAGTATCATGGAACGCCAGTTCTATTATATATACATCTCCTTCTTTATAGCTACGATAGTTCGAACTTCCAGCAAAGTGCACAACTAGAGCACATTTTGACCCTCTCTCCTCCGCATATTTTGCAAGTAGTTCAGAGTGCGGATGTCCAGGGTACATATCTGGATTAGCAAGTTTAACGAATCCTAGCCTTCCTAATGGTTCTATATCTCCATTTGCACTTGAAGCATAGATATAACCCCCAATAAGTAATAATATTACTATAACGACTATTCCCCATTTCATTTGTTCACCTGCACTTTGCATATGTGCAATAAATATTAATTTAATTTGTAATAATTGTAAATATTTGCTTAAAGCTAATTATTTTTGTTCTTTCCGTTTTAAATTAAAGTTCACTAATCTTTAAATATCATTTTTCATTATAGTAGTTAAATTTTTGCCCTATTAGTGATCTTAATTAAAATAAAATACTTATAAAAAACCGAAAAAAACACTTATTTATTGAAAATAAAAGCAAGACAAACTAAATATTTACTTTTTAATTATTAAATTTTATTATTTTTGTTAAACATTATCACTTAATATATGCTGAGCTTAATAAAATGAATTGGCATATGCCAAAATTAAAAAAAAGGAGGTTAAACTATGGATATTGGAGATTTAGTCTCAGATGCCTTAAAATACCCACTATCAGACTGGACTAAAATTTTAATGTTAGGAATCATCCTGGTGATTGCGGGCATAGGAAACATATCAAGGTCATTCATGGCAGACAGTACATTAATATCAGTTTTAGGGATTATTGGATTTATTGTTGGATTATTAGGATATGGTTACTTCTTTAAAATCATAAAATCAAGTTTAGCAGGAATTTCAGAGCTTCCATCATTCGATGAATTTGTTACTATGTTTATAGACGGCATTAAAGTAGCTGTAGTCGGTTTTGTTTATTCAATACCTGCCGTTATATTAATACTAATCTTTGCAGCATCAATTATAATATCATTAATTTCAAACCCATCATCAATTCCTATAGGAGCACTTATTGGGGCTGGAATTGGAATTATCCTTGCAATGTTATACATGCTTATAATTACCCCAATAATCGCAGTTGCAGTGGCAAATATGGCCTACAATGACAGTGAATTTAGTGCAGCATTCAGATTCAGTGAAATATTCGACAAAATCGGGACCATAGGATGGGGAAACCTTATACTATGGTATATGGTGACAATAATTGTTTATATAGTCATTGCTGCTGTAGGCGGAATTATAACTGGCCTTTTCAGTTTAATTAGCCCCGTACTAACAGTAGTGTTAATGGCATTAATTGTAACACCTTATCTACAGATGTATGTCGCTAGATCAGTAGCATTGCTATACAGTTCTCAAGATGTGATATATGGATCCCAGCAAACAGGAACTGCACATTCAAAATAAACAAATTTCTTTATTTTTATTTTTTATCCTTATTTCAAATATAAAATCCGCTTTTACAGTGTCTATAACTATCACTAATTTTTATTTTGTTAAACATTATCTTTATATACGTGAATGATTCAAATAACAAATTGGCTTATGCTAAAATTAAAAAGGAGGTAAATAAATATGGACATAGGCGACATAATAGGAGATGCAGTTAGATATCCCTCACAGGACTGGAAAAAAGTAGTTACATTTGGTGTATTTTTCCTTTTAAACTATGTAATTATTGGAATTTTATTCTGGCCAGGATATGCACTTAGAGCATTGAAAGCAACCTTAGCAGGTTCAGATGAGCTCCCAGAATTTGGTGACTGGGGCGAAATGGTTATAGACAGTCTTAAATTAATTATAGTTTCTATAGTATACAGCATTATACCAGCGATAGTAATATTAATAGGCATATTCGGATCAGCAGCTTCAATACAAAATTTAGGAAGTTTAATGTCACCAGCAGCAGCATTGGGCCTGATAAGTGGAGTTGTCCTTATCGGTATAATCCTTGAGATTATATTCAGTTTAGCATTAATACTGGCAATAGCAAATATGGCACTTTACGACAGCGACCTTGGGGCAGCATTCAGATTCAGTGAAATAATTGATTTAGCTAAATCAATTGGATATGTAGACTACATAATCTGGTTTATAGTGATGATCATTGTAGGAATTGTTGTAGGAATTGTAGCAGGTATTTTAAATGTTCTTGTCATTGGACTACTCTTAACTCCATTGATAGTTATGCCATACGCATATCTATTATATTCAAGATCACTTGGATTATTAGTTACATCAGAAGACCTATTTGCAACAGAAGAAAGAACTACATACGCAAGGGAATAAATTCCTTTTTTATTTTTTTTATTTTTTATACTTATTTTAAATTTAAAATGCATTTTGCAATATATACCCATCACCCTTCTATTTTGCTGAACATTATCTTTATATAAGTGAATAACTCAAATAACAAATTGTCTTATGTCAAAATTAAAAAAGAGGTGAATAAATATGGACATAGGAGAAAATATATCAGATAGTATTAGATATCCCACATCAGATTTGGGAAAGCTTTTGATACTAGGAATAATAATGATTATCCCCTTAGTGAATTTTATAGGTATGGGATACTTTTTAAGGGCTTTGAAATCAAATTTAGCTGGAATATCAGAACTCCCCAACTTTGATGATGTTGGTGAATTATTCATCGAGGGCCTTAAACTATTCATAGTAGGAATAATTTACAGCATTCCAGTTTGGATAATAGCTGCAGGCTTAGGAGCAGGTCAAAATGTGATCATGAATGCAGGCATGCTTTCTGGAGCTGCATTATATGCATTAATCCTAGGATACATAATTTATGTGATATTAGCCATCATCATAGGGTTTATAGAGATTATTGCAGTAGCCAATCTGGCATATAACGATGGAGAATTTAGTGCAGCTTTTAGATTCACTGAAATACTTGGTCATATATCCCAGATCGGATGGGCAGATTATATAATTTGGTATATCGTAGTGGTACTGGTATCTTTAATTATTGGTTTAATTGCAGTAGCTATCACATTTGCACTCGCCATTACACTTATTGGTATCATATTAATTCCAGTGCTTCTCATTTTAGTAATATCATACATCTCACTGTTCTATGCAAGATCCCTATCCCTGTTATTCTTGTCCCAAGAAAAAATATACAGTTATCAAGAATCAGTCCAAGAACCTTCAAAATAAACCTATTTTCTTTTTTTTATTTTTGATAAAATTCAACTTAAAATTTAGATTTTCCTAAAAAGATGTTTTTTTTAAATAATTATATATTTTCATCAAACCAATTAATTTTATAAGAATGTGCAACGTATTTAAATTATAAATTGACAATATGTAAACATTGTTCATAATTTTCATTAATTAAAAATACAGTGATAAAAATGAGAGATGACGAGGGACCAACCAAACTAGATGAAATTGACAGGAAAATTCTTAACTTATTAAATGAAGACGGAAGAATGTCTTACAGGAAGATTTCACGTGAATTAGACATATCCGTAGGTACAGTTCACAATAGAGTTGATAAATTTACAAAAACAGGAATCATTAAAAAATTTGTTCCACTTCTAGATCACTCCAAAGTTGGATATAAATTAACTACTGTAATTGGCGTTAAAGTCAAAGGCGGAGTTTTACGAAACTGGGAAGATAAAACAGCCTATAACAAAAATGTACTTGGCATATATGATGTTACTGGCGAATATGATGCCATATTAATAGCTAAATTCAGAGATACAACCGAACTTGATGCTTTCATAAAAGAACTCTTAAAAGAACCAGATGTACAGAGAACATACACTCAAACCGTTTTAAATATAGTAAAAGAAGATCTGGGATCTTCCGAAATCATCGAAGAAGAAGAAAATAACGAAAGTTAATCTCTAAAAAGTAAACTACTACTTATTTTTTTAACCTCAAAAAAATGGATGGTAATTACTGTTTTTTACTTTCTTTAAAGACCATCTCTATAAGTTCATCAGAATCAATTTCTTCTCCTGTAATTGAAACAGCGTATTTTTCTCCAGACTCTTCTATTACCAGCGCAACAGGAAAAATTTCTATCCCTCTGAAATTAGGCATGTTATTTCCTATAGTTACAACTTCAATTATTGGATAGATAGTTCTATCCGCTGCTCTAATCTGTTTTCCAACTACTTTATCCCATTTGGGCATTTCTATATTACAATTTCCGCAAAAATCTTTAAACATGGAGGATATATCTTTTTTGTCCCTATTTTCGCGGTTAAATATTTTTTTTGTGCCACATAAAAGATTCATTTAAATAAACACTCCTCTCAACTTTCTAAGTTCCCAAATGAGGGATCTAACGGGTCTCTTAGTTAAAACATTTAAAGACGTTGCAACAATCCTAAGTAGCCTTAATTTCACTTTAATATTTAATGAGCCTTCTAACCTGTCATTTTTAAGATCAGGCTCTACCGAAAAATATGTATTCGGAATTACATTTAAAATTGCAGCTATAGAATAGAGAAATCCCCCAACTAGGGCCGTATCTGCAGCTTCTCCCAATCCAAAAATAAGATTAAATGTGATTCGTTCTATAGAAATAGATCTTAAAGAAGACTCCATTATATCCATAAAATAAGGTAAAGATTCTATAAAATCAGGAATAACTTTTGGAAGCATATCCGGAAGTACATCGAGAAGTTTTTTAAAATCAAATTTACGCTTAGGCTTTTTTTCTTTCTTTTCTTCTTTAGGTTTTATAAGTTCTCTGTCTATAATCTTGATTTTCCACCACTTAATTTTTAAATAGCCCTGATTAATTTTATTTTGCCTGAATAATTCCAAAGAAATATGAAAAGGAACCACCAGAATCCCTATTATGATCAGCACTATAATAAGAATTATGATGGCCGCAATGATGTTTACCAATTATGATCCACTCTCTTTTAAAATATTACATTCTAGGTTCTGAACCAGGGCCTCGAGGTGTTACACCTTTAGATTCTCCTTCACCCTGACCTCCCATTTCTTCTTTTCCTTTTTTGGCCATTTTCATTCCTTTTTTCATTACTCCTTCAGGGCCGCCTTCTTCTTCCACCATTTTTTTAATGCCGTGTCCTACGTCTGTTGCCATTTTAGCTAGAGGCCCCATACCATGTACAGATAATATTTGAACACCTTCTGGACCTTTTATATCTTTAAATGCAACTATTACAGATACAGGACTTATTCCTGCTCCACCACCGGCACCTGCTCCTTTTCCTTTATTATCGCGCATGCCGCCCATTCCAGCTCCAGTCCCAAACATCAACCCTACTTTAGTTATTGGAATTATTACTTTATCATCTATTTCCATTGTTTCTCCTATCACATTATCAGTAGCTAAAACTTTCAAAAGTTCATCTATAGTTGTTTTAATGACATCAGTCATTTCCTTCATATCTCCTTCCATTTCTGCCATAAAAAATCTACCTCCAAAATTTATTCTATTTCTAATATGTGATCATAACTATTTATAATTTAGTAATACTAAATTACCTAAAATACATTGTAATTATTATCCATGAATAAAAAAAAGCCAAGTTAAAAAATAAAGTTGTCATCAGTAACTTCATTATAATCATTAATTCTCTTTTAACATCAATTACACGCGTAAAAAGCTGTTAATATAGGATATTGATGTTTTAAACATCCCAATTACCAGTATTTATGAAATAAACATGCCCACAAACAAAGACCTTAAATTTAATTTATTACAAATATAGTAAAAAAGTAATATTAGGTTTGATAAACTTAAATTATGTAATTTAGAGGGACATATAATGAATTTAAATTATGATAAACTAGTTAAAATTGTTAAACTGGGGCGTTTTCATTTTCTACTGGGAAGCTTTCTGTATTTTTGTATTGGAGCATTCCTTGCAGTTATACTGAACGCTGAATTTTCTTTAAACAAGTTTTTACTGGGTTATGCTATTTTATTTACTGCACAGCTTTCTATGCATTACAGCAACGATTATTTTGATTTAGAAGCAGATAAATATGGTAAACCCAGCCAATTTGCAGGTGGAAGCGGAATTTTAGTTAAAAATCCAGAACTTAAGAAATTTTCAAAATGGTTTTCAGCTGCGCTTTTAAGCTTATCTTTAATCATTGCCGCAGCATTTGTGTTATTATTTTCCTATTCTATATGGTTCTTTTTGTTTATGGTGTTTGCAAACCTTTTAGGATTGTTTTACGCTGCTCCCCCAATTAGATTATCCTACAATAAACTGGGAGAACTTGCAACCATATCTGCAGGTTTCGTGATGCCTGCTATAGGCTACTTAACATTAATGGGAACAATAGACATGCCTTTTATTATTTTTTCAATGCCTCTTCTACTTTACCAGATGTTGTTCATAAGTGCAGTTCAAATTCCAGACATGGAAGGGGATAAACTTGGAGGTAAAATTACCTGGATTGTATATAAAGGACGTAAATTTGGCTTTAAAATAATTGCGGTTTCAGGAATATTAGCCACATTGTCTTTTTTTAGTATATCAAGTACCAGTTTGTATCCCTCAATTTTAAATTTTAAAATTGTTGCACTTATCTCAATAATTCCACTTAGTCTTGCCATATTAAGCTATTTAAGAAGAACAGAAAATAGAAAAAATGCGATACGTCTTGTAAATCAAAATATTATATCTTTAACTATATTTTTAACCCTAACAAACTTCTATTTTTTGTATCTCATTAAATAAATAGAATATATTAATTAATTTGTTATACAAATTACAAATAGAGCATGACAAAAATTATAATCTCATTTAAATGCTAGAACTCTAAATTCAATCTGAAAATAGATTTAAATTATGATCAATTAATTTGGAACTACAAAATGAAAAATAATGGGCTTAAAAACATAGTTTTAATCACTGTGGCACTTGGCTCTTTCCTTGTACCATTTATGGGAACTTCATTAAATATCGCTATCCCCTCAATTGGTACAGACTTTGCTTTAAATGCTATTTTATTAAGTTGGATTCCAACCATATTTATTTTAGCTAATGCTGCATTTATACTCCCTTTTGGAAGATTAGCTGACATACATGGAAGAAAAAAGATTTTTACCTACGGGGTTGTAATTTTTACATTTGCCTCATTTCTTGCTGCAGTCACCCCTTCTGCAATTTTACTTATCATATTTGTATTTTTACAGGGTATGGGCTGTTCAATGATTTTTGGAACAGGAATAGCTCTTATTTCTTCAGTTTTTGAAGAAAAAGAAAGGGGAAGGGCATATGGAATTTATGTTACATCAGTTTACACCGGAATTTTCAGCGGATTGATACTGGGCGGATTTTTAATTCAACAATTTGGATGGAGAATTATCTTTATATTCAACGTCCCTTTTGGTCTTTTAATACTTTCAATCATTTTATTGAAGTTTAAATCAGAATGGGCAGGATGTAAAGGAGAAAATTTCGATTTTATAGGAGCAGTACTTTTCATTTTCATAATGGCAACATTGATGCAGGGATTCTCCACACTTCCAGATGGAAATACAGGCAAATATCTAATACTAGCAGGTATTTTAGGAACTCTGATCTTTATAAAATATGAAAATAGATTAAAACACCCTCTTTTAAGGATTTCTATCTTTAGAAACACATTTTTTACTATTTCAATAATTTCAATTTTAATAATTAATCTTGGAACTTCTGCAATGACCTATCTGTTAAGCCTTTATCTTCAATATCTAAAACTGCTGAGTCCCAATGCTGCAGGAATCATTCTGGTTTTACAACCCCTATCTGTAGCCGTTTTATCCCCCTTTGCAGGGAGAGTATCAGATAAAGTTGAAACCAGCACAATTACATCCATAGGAATGGGTATCACAACTATCGGCCTTTCCTTGTTCATTTTCTTAAACGAAAATACCCCATTATATATAATAATTTTAGGATTAATCCTTGTTGGAACTGGCCTTGCACTTTTTTCGTCCCCCGCCACCAATGCAAGCATGAGCTCTGTAAGCAAAAAAACTTATGGAACTGCTTCGGCAACTGTTTCAACCATGGTATTTACTGGTCAACTGCTGAGTATGGGAGTTGTACTTCTAATTTTTGCAATGTATCTTGGAAATGTCCAGATAACATTCCAGTATTATACGACATTTTTAAAAAGCTTAAATATTGCATTCCTTGTTTATACAGCAGTTTGCTTTGTAGCAATATTTGCATTGATTTTAATGGGTAAAAATAAGAACTCAATTGGGTAATAATTAAAATAACTAAAACCATCCCATTAAAATCTATATCTCAAAATTATCTTTTATTTCTTTAATGATTTTTATCCGGACATCTTCTGCAACTTTACGGATGCCCCCTTTTGCTTTCATTGTACTGGATCCAAAACAGGGGTCTTCAAAAATAAGGCCTTTAAATTCCGTTTTTTCTTTATATCTAGGTATCATATGCCAGTGCACATGTGGATCTGGAGGATCTTTACGGTAAGAAGAATTCATCAGACAGCCCCAGTTAAACATTGTGGAATTAAATGCTTTTTTAAGTGCATATTCTAATTTTTTAACAATTTTACTAAATTCAAGCCATTCTTCGCCCTTTAATTCTGCCAGATCTCCCTCAAATCTTTTTAAAGCTATAACACATGTTCCAAGGTTCCTTTGATCAGGTGCGAGTAAAATAATCCAGTAGTCTGTTTCAGCTAGTAAATCTCCATAATTATAATCCTTTAATTTTTCAAAATACTTGCATTCCATACCCATTCCCTTCCTGGCGTTTATATTAAAATATACTGAATTTAACACATTTTAATTTTATTAAATATATGAATTTTTTATTAAACTTACAGCATCATTTAATACATTCAAATTTCAAAAATATAAATTAAGAGCATTATGAAATTTGAGGATTTAAAAAACGAATTGAATAAAATGAGCAGTTCAGATAAAGATAAATTCCTTGCAGAATTAAGGAAGGATTGTATCTGCCATGAATGCCCAACTTACAATAACTGTACACGAAAAAGCAAAGAGCTACTTTTCTGTATTTTAGGTAAAAGTAATTGTCCAATGGATGAAAGAGCATGTCTATGTCCCCAAGACTGCAGTGTACATCAAAAATATGACATGAAGTTGTCCTTTTACTGTTCAAGAGGTAAAGAAACAGAAAGACGTGATGAACTATATACAATAAATATATAGGTGTTTAAGTTGAATGCACTTGTCTACTGCGATGATTATAAAAAGCATGATACTGGAAACCATCCTGAAAACAAAGAACGTTTGAATGCCATAATTAATTCTCTAAAAAAGGAAGGTATTTTAAGTAAAATTCATTGCATTTGTCCTCCATCTGCAACAAAAGAGGATATTTTAAGAGTTCATTCCAAAGCTCACGTTGAACAAATTAAATCTTTCTGCCAGAATGGGGGAGGCTATATAGATTATGACACATATGCCTCTCCCCAAACTTACGAAATTGCAAAACTTGCAGCTGGCGGCGCAATTAAAGCGGCAAATTTAGTTTTAAATGATTACAACAGTGCATATGCAATTGTAAGACCTCCAGGACACCACGCGACAAGAAATAAATCTAGGGGATTTTGTATATTTAATAACCTGGCCATATCTTTAGAATATTTAAGGCATGAACACAAAATTAAAAAATTTTTTATATTTGATTTTGATGTTCACTTTGGAAATGGAACATCCGATATATTCTATAAGGACCCTGATGTCTTTTATATCTCTATTCATCAAAATCCAAGAACATTATTTCCAGGAGATGGATTTGTAGAAGAAATTGGTAAGGGTAATGGTGAAGGCTGTAATTTAAATATTCCAATGGCCCCGGGATCAACTACCGATGATTATATTTACATTCTGGATAAAATTCTTGAACCTGCCGCATCTAAATTTAATGCAGACTTTTATTTTATGGATGTTGGGTTTGACGGCCATGCAGATGATCCACTTTCAAGTCTATCTCTTACTGATGAGTTCTATGAATATATAGCAGGGAAAATGATGGGCATTGCAGGTTCATTAGCTCTAATTTTAGAAGGAGGATACAACTTAAACATTCTTTCGAGGTGTAATGTTAAAATGATAAACGCACTAAATAATATAAGCCATGATAATTATAAACATGAACTGAAAGTTTCAGAAAGTACAAAGAATACGTTTAATAAAATAAAAGATGTATTTTCGCCATTTTATGAATTTTAGGTCTTATACTAATCAATGAGGAAATATAAATAAGTTAAATAAATATTAACACATCAAAGAATTATTTTCTCCACAAAATTTAATTAACGGTGATATTTATGGAAAAACTTAGACTTCATCAAGCTCAGTTACTAATTAAAGAAGCAGGAAAATCTAAAACTACAGGTGAAAAATTTAAAGCCCCCAAAGAAGGAAATATAGACGTTAATCTCTTTGGAGAAATGTTAGATGAACTGATTGAGGCAGAAGAATTTATTTATTCAAGCAGGCCTTCCCACAAACTCAATGAAAATGATGCGAACTTATTTTGCGGGAAAATTTTAAATGTGAGAAATAAAATAGACAGTATGCTTGCGAATTTTGGAGTTATCGAAAAAGAAAGCGTTGAAGAAGAGATTAAAAAATTATCTGAGGGTCTTTTAATATTAACAAGTAAAGGAAACTTTAGAAAAATGATATCCAAGTTCGGAGTTGACGCTCAGCAGATACTTGTTGCAGGTGTACCTCTTGAAGTAGAAGATATGAAGATTATCAATCCTAAAATTCCTGAAGCTGCGTTAGGGGCAATTTCAAAGAAAATAGAACACGTGAAAAATGATATTAGTAGAAAAATGAGCAGCATTAACTTAGAAAAGATTTTAGTAATTATTGAATCAGATAAAGCAAGCGAACTCCTTGGTAAAAGAGCAGAAGAAATTTATAATGCAAATGTAGTTACCTTAGACAATTTAAAGGACTTAACGCCAGAAGAATTTAAAGATATAATAACCAAAATTTAAGCTTTATTTGAGTGAAATATAATTAATATTCTTCCATTTAAAGTATTTCAGTACTAAATTTATTTTTATTTTGCTTTGAAAATGGTTTTAATAAAGATTTAATAATTATTTAATTACCTTTATAAATCATTAATCAGTATTTAAAATTATAAATAATTAAAAAACTAAAGATATAAAAAATTGATTATCAAATTAGATATATTAAACTATCATCATATTCCATATTGACAGTTTAGTAATACTAAAAAAATGGTTAATTTATGATTTACTTAAACATTTAAGTTCTAAAATACTAAATGATTATCAATCGGGGTGAAAAATTTTGTCTATCACATGTTTTCCAGACACACAAGATAAAGTACCCACTATCCCTGTACATCTTACAAGGGTCGGAGTTAGCGGGGTTAAAAAACTTTTAAAAATTGAAAGAGAAGGGAAAAGACCCATAGTACTTCTACCTACCTTCGACGCCTTTGTGGATCTTCCAAGTACGCAAAGAGGGATCCACATGTCCAGGAACCCAGAAGCCATTAGCGAAGTTCTTCAAGAAGCTATGGAAAGCACAGCAGTTGAAATAGAAAATGTATGTGCGGAAATAGTAAGTCTTCTTCTTAAGAAACACAAATACGCAAGAAGGGCAGAAGTAAGCATGAAAAGCGATTTCATGTTCATGAAAAAATCTCCTGTTACAAAAATGAAAACTCAGGAAATGACCAAAATCATGGCAGACGCCAGCGGTTACAGAGATGGAGATAAAGTCGTGATAAGAAGGATGATCGGTGCTGAGGTTGTCGGAATGACAGCATGCCCTTGCGCGCAGGAATCCATAAAAGAGAGTTCACGACAGAAACTTCTAGAGTTTTTAGATGAAGAAACAACTGAAAAAGTCTTAAATACTGTATCTCTTGCATCGCACAACCAGAGGGGAAGAGGTATGATCATGATAGAAGTCCCAGAACAGCATATGATCCGTGGTGAAGACCTTATAAGGATTATAGAAGACTCAATGAGTTCTTCTGTATGTGAACTTCTTAAAAGGTCCGATGAAAATGCAGTTGTGGTCCATGCGCATGAACATCCAATGTTTGTTGAAGACTGCGTAAGAAATATGGTACAGAAGATTGTGAATGAATATTCTCACCTTCCAGATGATACATTAGTAACTGTAAGACAGATAAATGAGGAAAGTATACACCGACATAACGCATTTGCAGAAAAAGTCGCCATGTTAGGTGAGCTAAAGTACGAAATTGAAGGTATAGAAGAAAATAATCAGTCGGCTAAAACAATTTGTAACTGAGATCATTTTGGAGAGGATACTAAGTGAAGCCAATACACAAAATTGCAGGTCAGGTAATGGGTGATTTAGAGGCATTCCATGGATCAAAACCTGCTATAGATGCAGATAATATTCTCATTGTAAGAGGAATGTCAAGAAAGCGATTTAATGAAGAACTGGACGAAGTTCTTTCAAATCTTTTAAAAAGTATGGGTGCGCGCCAGATAGATATGTTTTCTGAAGAAGGAGGGAACATCATCGGCATAATGGATGAAAGAATAAGAGAAAGCGTCGATATTCCCGGTGAAACTGATATTACTGGAGTTTATCTGCTTAAAGAATCTTTAGAAGCCATGAATTGTAATGTAGCATATACATTAGGCCTCGTTGATAATGTTGGGACTTTTATCGTTACATGGAAAGATAAAAGTGGAATAGGCCCTCAGTTCGTGGAAGTGGTCGCTGCAAATATGGAATAATAATTTTTTCCCTCTTTTTTTATAAACTTTAAATTACTATTTTTACAAATTAAACGGAAGATAGCATGTCCGAGTACTCAAAAGAAGAAATAATATCCCTTTTAAATGCGAAAGGTAAAGATATTCTATCTATAATTTCTACCGCAGAGTCCAAAAGGGATACTGACACAATTACATATTCTAAAAATGTCTTTTTACCACTTACAGATATCTGCAGAAATGAATGTGGATACTGTACATTTAAAAAAACTCCTGATGATAAAGAAGCAAGAATTTTAATGGATTATCCTGAAATTTTTGATATTTTAAAGGAAGCAGATAAATATAACTGCAGGGAAGCTCTTTTTACCTTTGGAGAACGTCCAGAAGAAACTTCCCAAGTAAAATCAGCTCTTGAAGATAAAGGATACTCCAATATGGTCGAATACCTTTACTTTATCTGTGATGAAACCCTAAAAAACACGGGACTTTTACCCCACAGTAATCCTGGAGTGCTAAAAAAGAAAGAAATGGAAGTATTAAAGGAAGTAAATGCATCTATGGGTTTAATGCTTGAAAATACAAGTAACAGACTTATGAAAACTATTGTGCATGAGAAAAGTCCTGGAAAAGATCCAAAGTTAAGGATTAAAACAATTGAAAATGCGGGAAAATTAAATATTCCATTTACAACAGGACTGCTTATTGGAATAGGAGAAACAATAGAAGAAAGAGCTGAATCACTCCTTGAAATAAAACGTATTAATGATAAATACGGCCATATCCAGGAAATTATCATTCAAAATTTCAAGCCAAAACCAGGGATCCCCATGGAATCATGGAAAGAACCATCTGTAATTGAAATGATAAAAATGGTTGCTGTAACCCGACTTTTATTCCCAAATACTGGAGTTCAAGTCCCTCCAAACTTAAATAACCACAACGCACAGGTATTTCTCCTTGCAGGTGCTGATGACTGGGGAGGAGTTTCACCACTTACAAAGGACTTCGTAAATCCAGAAGCTCCATGGCCGGAATTAGAAGATCTTAGAAAAATGACAGAAGAAATGGGACTATCTTTAGATGAAAGGCTTCCAGTCTATCCTGATTTTATATCCTCTGAATTTTTAAGTGATAGAATTATGGAAAAGATAAGTTCTTTTAATCTATAGTTTTTGATCAAACACTCGAAAATCTCTGATTTTCGGTGCTTGCAAATCTTTGATTTGCAGCCGTGAAAATTGAAAATTTTCACATGCCCCAAAAAAATCGGAGATTTTTTTGATGGCTTTTTCTAAAAAGTTTGAGTGATAGGATTAAAAAAGATAATTCTTTTAAATAAAAATGTTGAAAAAAGAAGGAAAAAAAATAATTATTTTTTTATTTACTTGCAATAAACCTTTTATATATTTTCCTTTTGTAAAGAGCGTTTTCAACTGTATATTTTAATTGATTTTCTTCAAGAGGTTTAAAAATACATCCATAGGGTTTTGTAGCCCTCATATGCTGCATAATCTCATTATTGAAATTAGGGGTTATATATACAATGGCTGTATCAAAATTATCAGCTACTTTTTTAGCAAAATTTATTCGGCCATTCATATTTCCAAGTTCTATGTTTATGAGTACTAAGTCTACTTTTATCTCCTGAACTTTTTTAAGAGCTGTTTTTTCGGAGCATGCTATGAGAGGGGCATTATATCCCCAAAACTCAAACCAATTTTGGAGATTCATTGCAGTCATGGCTTCATCTTCAACAATCAAAATTGTTGTATCCGACATATGTCACTAACTCCATTTAATAAATTTTCTAAATTTTGTATTACTACACTATAATATATTATTATTCGTTACATATAAACGTTATAATTTTTACAATATAAGCCCCCATTTGCTTAAAAATACGTATTTTGCGTAAAAATACATTAAAAATTGATTAAATTACATAAAAATGAATATTAACCTATTTTTTCTTTTAGCAAATGTCAAAATTTAGAGACATATAAAAGATTTAAATTATAAATAAAACAAAATTAGCAGTTTAATTACATTTATACAATAATCAATTAGCATAAAATGCCCATTCATATTAGATAAAGCTTAATATAAAGTATAAATACATATTAACTTTACAATTTTATTATTAAATAGGAACTTAAAATTGGGCTCTACAAATCATAGTAATTTATGCATGATAACAGTCCCAAAGTATAGATTCTAAAGATGGATCAAATAAAAAATATACTACTTATTTTAATTATACTTTAATTATTTTACAATTACGAATCTGAAATTATACAACAAGTATAAATTATGTGCAGAATCTAAACCCAACTAAATCATTTAAAAGATCTAGAAGATCTTTAAGAAATTCCATATATTCCATTTTAAATAATAATGTTAAGTCAATTTATTGCCCCATTTTTATCAATTTTTCAATTCATTTAATACATTATTAACTTGAAATTAGTTAGTAAAGTTGGTTAAAAATGATAATTAAAAAAGCTGAATTTTCAGATCTGGAAGAAATACTTCAATTACAGAAACTGGCATATAAAAGCGAAGCTGAGCTTTATAATGATTTTAATATTCCCCCTCTAGTTCAAACATTAAAAGAGGTAGAAGAAGAATTTGAAAACCACGTATTCCTTAAGGCAGTGGAAAATGTGAAGATAATTGGCTCAGTAAGAGCATTACTAATCGATCCTAAAACATGCTACATTGGAAAACTCATAGCCCATCCGGATTTCCAGAATCAAGGAATTGGAACAAATTTAATGAGGGAAATAGAGAATATTTTTAAGGGCTGTGAAAGATTTGAGCTTATTACAGGACATAAAAGTACGAAGAATCTAAAACTATACGAAAAGCTTGGTTACAAAGAATTTAAAACCCATAAATTAACTGAAAACCTAAATTTAGTATATTTAGAGAAAATAAATTTATAAAAATAATTGAAACACTTGATGGTTCCTATGAACGAGTTTGAAGAATCTAAATGGATAAATAAGCAAGCAGCATTAGAATTTATTGAAAGCGCAGATATGTATATTCTGGAAAGACAAAAATTATTTGCAGTAATGAAATCACTGTATAAACACTTTTTAGAGGATAACAATAAAACCATAAAAATCCTAGAACTTGGATGTGGTGATGGTAGAGTAACTCATGAGCTTCTACAAATTGATGCAAACCTTGAAGGAACTTTAATTGATGGCTCTGCAGAAATGGTTGAAAGCGCAAAAAATAGACTTAAATCATATCCAGGTTTAAAATTTATTCAAAATACATTTCAGGAACTAGTTAATAGTAATTTATTATCTGAAACTTTTGATTTTGTTGTTTCATCTTTAGCTATACATCACCTGCAGGAAGATGAAAAGAAAACTCTATTTGAATATGTTTATAATCATCTGAGTCCAAGCGGATTCTTTTTAAATATGGATGTTATACGTGCTCCAACAGAAAGTCTAGAGAACTGGTATCTCAAGCTCTGGAAAGAATGGATAATAGAAAATGAGGCAAAAATGGAACATTCAGAAAGTTTTCAGAACATACCTGATCAGTATAAAAACAATCCAGATAATAATCCAGATACACTGGAAAACCAGTTAAAACTGCTGAAATCCGCCGGTTTCAGTAACGTCGACTGTTATTACAAATATGGGATTTTTTCTGTTTACGGCGGCCAGAAATAAAAAGGAGAGTAAAATATGTCTAAAATTGGATTTATAGGTTATGGGAGCATGGGGAGCATGATCATAGAAGGTTTTCTATCTTCCAATGTTATAAAACCTTATGAAATCATTGTTTCAAATAGAACAAAGAGCAAACTGGAGGATATTAAAAAAGAATATCCTGAAATTGAAATTACAGATAACAATGCATATTTAGCAGAGAAATGCCGTGAAATATTCATTTTTGTAGGTACATCTGCAGTAAAAGAAGTAATTGAAGAAATGAAAGATGAACTTTCAGGAGATTCACATATTACATACATTGCAGCAGCTTTAACCATGGAGAATGTGAAAGGTGCATTTCCAGGGAAAATTAGCAAAATCATACCCAGTTTAACCTCCAAAGTTAACGAAGGTGTTTCTCTTATCTGTCACAACGAGAAAGTAACTGAAAAAGAAGCAGATTTTGTAAATAATCTCTTCAGCTCAATTAGTGATGTAAAAATCATTGAAGAAGAAAATTTTGAAGCAGGATCTGATTTAACAAGCTGCGCTCCCGCATTCATTGCCGAGATCTTCATGAAATTTGCTGAAGCTGGCGCTAAAAATAGTAACTTTACTCCTCAAGAAACAGAAGATATGGTTATAAAGACTCTTTATGGGACTGCAAAACTTCTTTATGAAGGAAACATGGGCTTTGAAGAGGTAATTTCACGAGTAGCCACAAAAGGTGGTATTACAGAAGAAGGAGTTAAGATACTGGAAAAAGAACTGCCAGGTACCTTCGATAAGCTTTTAAAAACTACTTCAGCTAAGCATAAGAAGATTAAAGAAGAATTAAATGAGCAATGCCACTAAAATTTTATTTTAAAGTTTGTTTTGAATGATGATCCATTTCATAATCTATAAAATTCTGGATCATTGTTCTGTATATGTTCTCAACTATATCCTGCTGTACCCCATACTTCATAGCTAGTGATCTTACTTTTTGAATAACTTCTTCGACACGTTTTGGAGCTTCCACCTCCCCAGCATTCTTTTTAAATTTAGCAGCTTCTTTTACAAAATAACTTCGCCTTGAAAGTAGTTTTACAATTTCCATGTCAATTATGTCGATGTTTTCTCTGATCTCTTCCATATTTTTGCATTCTTTCATTAACTCACCCATGTTTAGGCATTAAACCACCCTATTATCAAATTTTAAGTATATTTCAAGCTATAACTAAAATATTATACGGCAGTTGATTATATAAAAGTTTAAGAATTAAAGAAATGATTTTTCGCATAATTATCAAGGAAATGATATCATGCTAACAACTAAAGAATCTATCGAAAGACGAAGGAGCATTCGAAAATTCAAAGATAAATCTGTTCCAGAAGAGCATATAATGGAGTTAATAGAAGCCGCAAGACTTGCGCCTTCCGGCTGCAATGCACAGCCATGGCGTTTTAAAATTGTTAAAGATAATGAAACAAAGATGAAGCTTGTCGAAGCCTCCCATAACCAAACTTTTATTGGTCAAGCCCCAGTCGTACTGGTTTGCTGTGCTGATGTTTCAGATTATATTGATGGATCAGCCTCGGGAATTCAGGATTTAGGTAAAATAGGTGCTGTTGAAGACAATATTGTGAATATAATTTGCAGAAATGTAGATGAAATGAAAAAAATGAGCATATCTGAAATCAGCCAAAGAATAGCTGCTAATGTGGCAATAGCTATTGAACACATTGCCCTACGTGCACTTGATTTTGATCTTGGAACTTGCTGGATTAGAGCACTAGAAGAAGATAAAATTAGAAATATCTTTGGATGGGATGAAAATATTTATCCTGTAGCGTTGCTGCCTGTAGGTTATCCTGATGAAGATCCTGCACCACGTAAAAGACTTAAAATTGAAGATATAATTATATATTAATTGAAATCTAATTTAAAGTTAATTTTAGATCTAAAATTACGTTAATAACCCATAATTAACGAAATCTTCAATTTTCAAATCTCAGCTTACATTTATTTGCTGAAAGCCATTTTATACAGTGCGCATATAACTACAATATATGCAAGGCTCCTTATTATTACTAAAATAGTCATTGAACTTGCATAGCCAAGAATAGTTGCAAAATGCGAAATTCCAAAAAGACCAAAAGCTGCAGCTATGTAAAGAGGGACTGTACTTTTAACTTTTTCATATCCTACAATACCAAGGGCCACTATTATAACACAAAAAATCAAGTTTACGATTATTACCGGATCTAGAACAAGAGCCATGTTTTATCACCTCATTCTTTATCTCTAAATATTAGTTATATATAAACTCTTATTTAAAAATAGAATATTTTAACAGTGCCCTACTTATTCTTTTTAAATGTAATATTAACTGAAAATTTTAAAAATTTGGTCATTTAGCCCGCTGCAATACCTAAAACTTTGACATGACGTAATTATATGTCGTTTTGTTACTTTAATATTAATTTTATACCCTTATTTTCAGCAAATAATGATTATTAATCTATATTTATGATATTCATCCAATAAATAAGCTTTTAAATTTAATGGGTTATGGAAAAGTTTATATATTGTTTTTGAAATATAATGAAAGCGACTCAAATAATGAGGCTGAAAATATGAATAAAAGATATAGAAATAAACAAAAAACTATTTTAGATAGGAAAGGTTTAGTTGAAAGGATGCTGGAAGATACAGCACGAACAATCGACAGCATTAAGTACGATATCGAAAAGTCAGTGGTTGACTACACATTTGTACCTGGAAAGGACATTATCGAAACAGATGAAGACATAATAGTACATGTGGACTTACCTGGCATCAAAAAAGAAGATATTGAACTAAAACTTACCGAAACCAACCTTAAAATTGTAGCTAATTTTGATATAACACAGGAAGTCGAACAAGGAAGTTACATAACATTTCATGATAGAAAGTCAGGTGTTATGAGGCGATCTGTTAGATTCCCTAAGAAAGTAGTTCCAGAAGAAGCTGAAGCTACCTTTGAAAATGGCATTTTAACAGTTGAAGTTCCAAAATTGGAGAAAACAGAAAGTTTTACTTTGGAAATCAAATGAAAAATGAAACTTTAATTTCTGCAGGTTCTTTATTTTAGAGATGTTACGAACCTTAAGACTTAAAAATATGTTTCATAATTTATCAAAAAATAAGTATTAAAAATTAAAATAAAATTAATAAATATACTGGGAGATAATAAAAATGTCACTTTCAAAAGATATGGCCGAATTTTCAGAACATATGGCTAAAAAATCACATAAAGGTATGAAAAAAACAGCTTCAGAATTCTTTAATGTTGTTAATTCAATTTCAGCAGATAAAAAGCACATGCACAGCGAAAATACTATTTTAACTAAAAGAAGTTTAGTTAAACAAATATTAAAAACCACAACAAGAACAGCTGATAATATTAAATACAATCTCGGAAAATCAGTTACAGACTACAAATCTGCGCCGGGAAAAGACATTACAGAAACAGATGAAAATATAATCGTGCAGTTAGACATGCCTGGCGTTAAAAAAGAAGATATTAAACTTAAAATTACAGATTCAAATCTTAAAGTTGAAGCATGCTTTGATATAACACAGGAAATCGAAAATGGAAGCATTACTATAAACAACAACACAACAGGTATTTTCAAAAGAGAAGTGCAATTCCCTCAAAAAGTGATACCTAATGAAGCTAAAGCTACCTTCCAAGACGATGTTTTAACCATTGAAGCCCCAAAAGTAGACAGGACAGAAAGCTTCAAAGTAGAGATCAAATGAAAACAATTATCAGGTGAATTTAGACTTTAATTAGGAATAAACTCTAAAAACCTGCATGTTTATTATTTAGATTCTATTTGGAGAGGGTGGGATATACTTTTTTAAAATGAGAATCAATACAGCCGCCTCCTATGAGATATTAACCAATATCTCCACATATTGATTCTTCCGGTGAATAGAATTCAAATATAAACATCCTGTTTTTTTTGTTTAAATAATTAGATTAAAATCTTTGAATTTCTAAATCATACTCCATTCTAGCATATAATCGGTTTTTAAATAAATTCAATTACTGCAGCATCCTATATGCCAACAGTTTAAATCTTTCACTATTATTAAGTAGAACTTCAATTCAAATGTAAGGTTGCAACTTTCATATTTTGGACAAGTATTTTACAGATAATTTACAATATATCTATTAATGGGAATTATATTTCCAAAAAAACTTTAAAAGAAGTTAAGTATGATTTATTTGTCTTATTTGATTGAGTTATTCTGCTAAATTTAGAAGCTCACATTCCGTAAGGTTTAAATACTAATACAGCATAATTTAACTAATGAGCTATGATATGCCAAGGTAGCTTAGAGGCGAAGCGGTGGACTGCAGATCCATTACACGGGAGTTCAAATCTCTCCCTTGGCTTTCAAACTTTTAATTATTAAAAATCAAATGAATATTTCATTTGGGGTCATAGTGTAACCAGGCTATCATCTGGGACTCCAGTTGTCTTTGAAGAAATGCGCGCTCTGAGGTTTAGTACCCAATGATGATCAATTGGAGTACTGAGACAAGAGAAATCCTAGGATCTGGGTTCAAATCCCGGTGACCCCATTTAATTCAACCACTTAAAAATCTATAATTTTTTGATAATATCACTCCCTAGGGAGAAAAGCAAACTTATTTTACTGTTTTTAATCTAAATCATCAAAAAGGTGATGGAATTTGAAAAAAATAAATGATGTTCTCATGATTGAAGGACTTGGTTCTGATTCTAATATTTACGTCTTTGATGATGTTATAGTTGATACTGGAACCGGTGAAAACATTGAATATTTGCGTGAATCACTGAAAAAAGCAAATTTAAATATTTCAGACATATCACTGATTGTAAATACCCACTGCCACTACGATCACGTAGGTGGAAACAGGTACTTTAATTCTAAACTTGCAATACATGAAAAAGATGCCCCCGCGCTTGAAAATGGAGATCCTATTGCAACTGTTGCCCAGATGTTTGGAAGAAGTTTAGAGCCTCAAGAAATCGATTTTAAATTAACAGAAGGAGATAAGATAGGTGATTTTGAGGTAATTCACACACCAGGACATACAATAGGCGGTATCTGCCTTTACAATGGCAAAACACTGATATCTGGAGATACAGTTTTTGCTGGTGGAGGATTTGGAAGGTACGATATTGGCGGAGATATAACTATGCTGAGGGAATCTTTAGAAAAACTTTCTAAACTCGATGTTGAATATTTGCTTCCAGGGCACGGCCCCGCAGTTGATAACGGTTCAGAACATATAAATTTATCCAATAGGATGATTAAAGGATTTTGAAAATCTGTCAAATTTACAATTTAACACTTACAAAATTATCAAAAATCTCACAAAAATCGAAGCTTACAAAAATCGTAGATTTTGTGAGATACGAAATGAATATCATTTCTTATATTTTTAATTTCATAACGGCAAAAATTCCTAGTTTTGCACCTCACAAAATCTTCAATTTTGTAGGCCCCAAATACCATGTGTTTGAGGGTTTTAATTGCTTTCTTTATTTAAATCTTAATTTTCTAAATTTATTTATACAAATATCTACTAATAATATTTTAATTTAATTTATTTTCAGCTTTAAATTATTAAATAGAATATATGTGCCTATTAGTTCAAATTATATAAATAAAATAAAAATAATAGACTATTTATTTTATTAATGTGCATATTATATTGATTAATATAAAAATAATTATAAAAGCGCATATATTACTACTAAATATCTTAATATTACTTAATAACAATAATCACAATTTATATCAATAAGGAAGTATAAAATATGAACTCAAAAGGTATTTATGAACAGTATGACAAGGCAGCAGACCTTTTGAAGTTTTTAACCAGTTCTAATGTTCGCACTAGCATATTGTTGAGCTTAAATGAAAGCTCAAAAAATTTGACTGGATTAAAACAGGACCTTAACCTAGAATCATCTACTATCATTCATAGTACAAGCAAGCTTGAAAAACGCGACTTAATCTTTAAAAACGGGGAAAATTATAGTTTATCACAAATAGGAAAAATATTTACCATTAAATTAGTAAATTTAATTAAAACAATGGATAGCATAAAAAATCACGAGAAATTATGGTTGAATCATGAAATAGATGGAATACCTAAAGATTTAATAACAAATCTTGGAGATTTAAGGAAATCGAGTCTCATAGAAGCAGATTCTATGGATATTCATAAGCCACATACAAACTTTATTCAACTATTAGAATATGTTAAAAAAATGAAGGGCGTTTCTCCAGTTTATCATCCCGATTTTCCAGAAATTATAAAAATATTAGTCTCAAATGGAACATATGTACAGCTTATAGTAACTAATCCCATTTTAAGAATATTAAATCGAGGGGTTCTAACAGAAGTATATTCAAAAAAGAATTTTGAATTATATGTAACAAATGAGCATGTAAAAGAAGCATTTACTGTTGCAGATGATTTTTTTTCATTAGGATTATTCATAGTTAATGGAATATACGATTACAGTATCGATCTAGTAAGTGATGATAAAAATGCCATTGCATGGGGAGAAAAATTATTTGAATATTATCTTAAAAGATCAAAAAAAGTTAATTAATAAATTATTTTTAAAAACTAAACGCTTCATATCATTCTTAATACTAAATTCACTATTTATATCATTAGTTTGCTTTTCATTAACATATTTTTCATTTCTGATGTTCGATTTGGAACCAAATCTCAAATTACTCTTTGCAATGTTTTTTACTATGTTTGGTGTGTATAATCTAAATAAATTAACCGATAAAGAAGAAGATTCAGTTAATCTACCAGAAAGAGCGAATTATATTTTAGGTAATGAAAAAGCTATTATAATTATAACAATATTATCCTATTTTACTGCTCTTTTATTGGGAATTTTTGTTAACATTTTAGATTTAATTGTGATCCTATTTCCCTTATTTGCCGGGATCATATATAGCGTGAAATTATTACCTAAAATTCCGCGCTTAAAGGATATAACTGGAATGAAAAATATTATAGCAGCTCTAAGTTGGACAGTTGGAATAGTTTTTCTTCCAGTGATTAGTTCTTATAAAGGTTTCATAATCACAATTTTAATATCATCATTCATTTTCATTAACCTCCTTGTAAATGCCATCATATTTGACATAAGAGACATAAAAGGAGACCGAAAGAACAATATAAAAACCATCCCTGTTGTTATCGGACGGCAGAAAACCGAAAAAATGTTGTTAATAATCCATTCTATACTCATTCCATGGCTTGTATTATCCATTTACTGGGGCTTTTTTACACGTTATCTTCCAGTGCTGATTTTCTGCATCATTTATGGATACTGGTATATTTATTATTTCTGTAATGCTGAAAAAATCCCTAAATTTGCTACAGACATATTGGTTGATGGAGAGTGGATATTTGTGGCATTATTATGCTTTATTATAACCATCATCTAAAAATAAATTTGAATTTTTATAAATATAAATGGGTTATGTAAAAAGTAGTCGATTTTAAACTTAAAAATAAGCACTCAAATTATTTCAAAATCTCAATAAGAATTTATTTTGTAAATGTCTTCACAACATCCTTTACAGCACGGTTTTTAACGAGAATTGATACTTTGTCCCCTTCATTTAAAACCATATCTGCCTTAGGAATGGTTATTTCACCATTTTTATACAGGGCCACAATTATATAGTCGTCTGTGGGGTTAATTTCATTGATCTTCTTTCCTATGACTTTATTATTTTTCACCGTAAGGTCCAGTATTTCAGCATCTCCCTTTCCAATAACTATTAAATCTGCCACCTTTGGCCTTGTTATTAATTTTTCGAGGTAACCTGCTGCTGTAAGTTCTGGACTTATAACATCGTCTATTCCTACTTTTTTAAATGCTTCTTCATGATCAGGATTGCTTAACCTTGCGATAATCTTAGGAATATTATATTGTTTTACAAGTATACAAGAAAGAAGATTTGCCTCGTCATTTCCAGTAGCTGCAACAAAAACATCTGCCTCACTTACATTTGCCTCTTCAAGTGTTTTTGTATCAGTACCATTACCGCAAATAACTAATGCATCCAATTCAGCCGCTGCATTGCCGCATAAGCTGTCATCACTTTCAATAAGGGTCACGTCATGCCCTCGACTAACTAAGTTAGATGCAAGATTTAATCCAACTCTTCCTGCACCCATTATCACTATATACATCTTTACGCCTCTATTGTGAGTATTTTAAGAATAATAAAATAATTTTTATTAGTTAATTCATTAATTTATTTGAATCGTTAGACTTTCAAATATTTCTCATCATACTATAAAAATGTATATCCAATAGTGAACCACCTCCCTTACAGGAGGGGTTTCATAGAAGTTTAATGTCAAGCATTCTTATTCTAATTGGCACGTCCACAGTACCACTACTCCATATCAAAAATGATTTAGGAGCTATTTTCCTTAAAATATTAATTGCACCAGTTACATCAACATTCAAAACATTTCCGCAATTTTTACAAACATACAATCCCTATATTTAAGATTAGTTTTACCTATGATTCCACATTGACTGCATTCCTGTGAAGTGTATGATTCGCTTGTTTCAACATATTCAATGCCCTATAACTCACATTTAGATTTGATTTTTTGTTTGAAAAGGTCGTATGAAATGTTAACAAAGTTTTGGTTGTTTCTTCTTACAATATTAATATAAAGAAAATTAGTCATTTATATTTTTTATTTAAGTTTCACTTCTGATTCCATGAAGTCCTTTAAGTCCCTAACTGTTGACATGAAGCTTGCAGGGAATACTATGGTAGAATTCTTTTCACTTGCTATTTCAAGTAACACTTGTAAGTTACGTAATTGAAGTGCTATCGGGTGTGCAGTTATTATATCTGCAGCATCACCTAGTTTTTGAGCTGAAAGGAATTCACCTTCAGCAGAAATGATTTTAGCTCTTTTCTCCCTCTCTGCTTCAGCCTGTCTTGCCATGGATCTCCTCATTGTTTCAGGCAAATTGATATCTTTAATTTCTACAGCAGTGACCTGTACGCCCCATGGTTCACTGTGTTTATCTATTATCTCCTTAATTCTTTCGTTTATCTTTGAGGTTGAAGATAAAACATCGTCCAACAGGAATTGTCCAATTACATTTCTCATAGTGGTCTGAGCAATCTGGTTAACTGCTCTGTTGTAATTTTCAATTGCAACAACAGCATCATATGCATTTACAACCTTAAAATACGCAACTGCAGCCACATCAATTGATACATTGTCCTGAGTTATTATTCTCTGGGATGGAATAGGCATAGTGACAATCCTAAGGGATACTTTATCCAGCCTATCAACTACAGGAATAATCAGGCGCAAACCAGGATCTTTAACCCCTATCACTCTACCAAACCTAAAATGCACCCCTCTTTCATATTGATTTACTACACGTATTGAAAGACCTAAAATAATCAAAATTATAATTCCCACAATAAAAAGCGTTACTAGATCTGCCATTTTGTTACAACCTCCTACCACATCGTAGTCACGTTAACATCAGTTATGTAATAACTACCTATTAAATATAAAGATTAAAGTATGATTAAAATACTAAAATAATTTTTGATTATAGCCAAATAAGATTATAATTTTACTTTAAGTCAATATAATAATAAAAATTAGTAACGCCTTAAAATTTAAGTTCAATATATGAACTAACTATCAAGTAACTATCAAATACAAAAAATGAATTTAATTATTAAAAAAAGAGTGAAGTGTCGTGAAAATCATTATTTTCAAGACTTATTAATTAAATTAAATTTAATTTAAGTTTATTCAACATCTTCAACTATATCAGCAAAACCAAAGTTTCTTCTTGTTGAGTTAATTTTGATTTTAACTTCATCGCCCAGTTTTGCTCCTGATACAAAGACAACAAATCCTTCTATTCTTGCGATTCCGTCGCCATCTCTTCCAACATCTTCAATTTTAACATCGTATTCATCTCCTACATTAATAGGAGCTGAAGGTCCTTTATCTGAGAAATTATCTCTTCCGTAATTATTTCTAAACAATTCATCACATCCTAATAAGCTAGAAAACTAGCTTAAAATACTCTTTATTTTAAAGATATATAAATATTGTTATTAATAATTTCAAAAAGATTGATTTTACTTGATATAAATGATCAATTTTATACAGATTATTTACATAAATAAAAATATGATTGGTATAATGTCAGACTCACATGATAATTTACCTGCAATAAGGGAAGCCGTCAAATTTTTCAATGAAGCAAAAGTAGAATTAGTAATACACGCTGGAGATATGATTTCACCATTCGTTGCTAAAGAAATTAAAAATCTCAATGCAGAATTTAAAGCCGTTTTTGGGAATAACGACGGTGAACGAGATGGTTTGCGGCATTTTTTTAAAGGTATTTGTTACCACGATGATTTTCAAGAACTTGAATTGTATGAAAAAAAAATTGCAGTTATTCACGGCACAACTGAGGATATTGTGACAGCTCTCGTTAAAAGCGGGAATTATGATATCGTTATACGGGGACATACTCATAAATTAGAAGTTAAACAGGGAAAATGCATGATGATTAACCCTGGAGAAACATGTGGATACCTATCTGGTAAAAAAACAGTTATACTGCTTGATCCTGAAGATTTAAGCTATGAATCTATTGTTTTATAATAATTACTTAAAATCTGCACAACTATTTTATCTCTCAGGGAGTAATAATGTAAATTTTGTATCCCAAAGTAAGTTTACATATTTTAAAGATTAATTCCCTAATTTAACATAAATTATAATTCGTGCACATGATTATAAAACATTAGCGAAAGTTATATACTAGGTTGTATACATTATCAAAAACCTTAAATTAACTGTTTAATAATTGAATATGAGATAAAAATTCAGAATGTTAAATATCAAAATCAATATTATTTTATATACGTATAAATCAAATAAGGGCAGAAAATATGAAACATAGCACTTTGATCTTATCACTCGTAGGATTTGGGATTCTCGTAGCTATGGTTCTGATTATAGGGCCAAGCAAAATTGTAAGTGCGGTTGAATTAGCAAATCCATGGTATCTGCTTCTTGCAGTACTTATACAGTTTGCAATTTATGGTTTATGGACCCAACGATGGGCAATTAATGTGAATTCTGTAGATATTAACATTAAAAAAATTCATCTCCTTCCCATGTTAATGGTAGGTATGGCTGTTAATAATCTAACTCCAAGTGGAAGAGGGGGAGGAGAACCAGTAAGGGGATATATATTAAGTAAATACTCAAAAACCACCTTCGAAAAGTCTTTTGCAACCGTAATAGCAGACAGAGGGCTTGATACATTTCCTTTCATGGTTTTAGCCGTTATAACCATAATTTCTCTAGTTTTATTCATGACTTTATCGGAACTGGTAGTAATAGGCCTTATAATTGCAGTTATAGCCCTGCTTATTCTATTTATAGTGGCATTATACATGTCCATAAATAAAGAATTCGGTAAAAAAGCCACATTATGGCTTGTAAAGGTAATAAAACGATTTTCTAGAAAGGAACACAGCACACTCGAAGAAAAAGCATTAACTGTTATTCATGGCTTCCAAAAGAGCATGAGGACTATGATAAAAGATAGAAATGTTTTGATGTATGGGCTCCCACTTTCTTTTATAATCTGGATTTTTGAAATATTAAGAGTTTACATTGTATTTTCTGCATTCAACGCGGAAGTATCACTCATATTAATAGCAGAAGTTTTTATAATTTCTACCCTGCTTGGAATGATACCCCTTCTTCCAGGAGGCCTGGGTGCAGTTGATGGTGTGATGATAATTTTATTTTCTGCTGCAGGTGTTCCACCATCCATAAGTGCTGCAGCAACCATAGTTGAAAGGCTGATTTCATTCTGGATGACCACAATCATAGGTACTGCTGTACTTCCTTATTTTGGAACCGGCGTTGTAGATAAAATTTTTAGTAAAAACAGTTGACAAAAATCAGAATACCTAAAATAACCCTGAGATATGCTCAACTCTACTTTTTAGTAAAAATAAGCTCAATGTACAATATTTTTTCTATTTATCAATTTTAAATAGGAAATTGATATTATTTTAAATATTATTATATGATATACTCTAATAAACATCTTAAATTAGAGGATCGTGCATGAATGATGAAGATATGTTTAAAAAACAGCAGGGTAAATTTAAAATACATTCCACTATTGGAAAAATAGAGAGACATAGCAATTTAAAAGAAAAATTATGGCTAAAAACCAGTATTTTAGACAAGCACATTGATCCTATTTTCCTGCACGATATTGAAGGAAACTGCATTTACCTAAATAAGACAGCTTGCAAGTTCCTGGGTTATACTAAAGATGAATTAATGAAAACAAATCTTTACGACTTAAATTTTCCCGAATTTTCTAAATTAAATCTTCACTCAGAAGAGCCTGTGAAACAAGAACTAAAATTCCAATCCACTCATTTTAAGAAAGATAAATCAATTATACCTGTAGAAATACATTCAAAACTCATTGAAGTAGAATCTGAAAAACTTGTTCTCAGCACTGTCCAGGATATTACAGAACTTAAAAAGACTGAGGAAAATTTAAGATGGAATATTAATCTAATTCGTTCTGTGGCAGAAAATTCTCCTCTGGCTTTTTATGTTGTAGATAACAAAACTGATTCTGTTTTATACCTTAATCATAATTTTTGTAAATTATGGGGTTTAAAAGGGCTTGAAAAAGAAATAAAAGAAGGTAAACTTAAAAATAAAGATATTATATTAAAAATATTGCCTTTAGCAGAAGATAAAGAATATTTTATGGAAACATGCGCGCCACTTCACCATGAAGAGAATAGATCAACCCTGGAAGATGAAATTTCACTTACAGATGGCAGAATTATAAGACGATTCTCTAAACAAATTAGAGATAAAGAAGACCACTATTTTGGGAGATTGTTTATATGTGAAGATATCAGCGAACGTAAAAAAATTGAAAACTCCATTAAAGATAGAGAAGAGCATTTAAGCTTAATTACAGATAATATGTTGGATTTAATGTTCCAGGTTAACAGTGACGGAATTTTTGAATATGTAAGTCCCTCTGTTAAAGATTTACTTGGATATGAAGCAGAAGATATCATTGGCAAAAGGGATTATGAATTTATCGGCATGGCCCATCCAGATGATTTTGAGATACTTATAGACACAATTCAATCAGTTATCCAAACTTTAAAACCAAATAGGACACAGCATAGGCTTAAACACGCTGATGGGCATTATATTTGGGTAGAAACCGTGGGAAATCCCCTTTCTAATATTAAAGGAGAATTTTCAGGGGCAGTGTATATCACCCGAGATATTAAAGAACTTAAAAAAGTAGAAACTCAGCTCAAATCTTCTTTAGAGGAGAAAGAAGTGCTTTTACGGGAAATTCATCATAGAGTTAAAAACAACATGCAGATAATTAGTTCTCTTTTAAATCTTCAATCCAGATATTTAAATGATAAAAAAACAGTAAATGTTCTCAATGAAAGTCGAAATCGAGTTAGATCCATGGCAATGGTCCACGAAGAGCTTTATCGATCTCGTGACCTTTCAAAAATTGATTTTGCAGACTATATCCAGAGATTATTATCTGGACTTTTTAATTCATACGGAATTGATAAAAACCTAATAAAGCCTAAAATTAATGTAGAAAATATTCTTCTAAATATAGACACTGCGGTTCCTTGTGGTTTAATTATAAATGAATTAGTTAGTAATTCCTTAAAACATGCTTTCGTGCAGGGACAAAAAGGGAATATATCAATTAAATTCCATCCTCAAGATGAAAAATACGTGCTTAAAGTTGCAGATGATGGAGTTGGATTTCCTGAAAATATTGATTTTAACAATACAAAAACATTAGGGTTGCAGCTGGTAACCACCCTTGTAAAACAACTATCAGGTAGTATAAATATTTATAGGGATACAGGAACCCTATTTAAGATTGTTTTTTAAGTCAGATAAAAATCTTTACAGTATTCGTAAAATTTCTTTTAATTAACGGTTCAAGTGAAAAATTACGCCATTTTTAATTAATTAAAACAATAATTTGCTATTTAATCCAATAGATAATTGTCATCATCAAATCTCTTTTAAATTTATCAAAAAATCAAACATGAAAACATACCATTTCATAGGTACGTTTTTGTTTAACCTTTTTAGGAAAAAAGTTAAACAGAAAAATATATAACTTCTTTTTAACTGACTATCAGACGGTGATTATCATGGAAATAAACGGAGTAGAAATAGAAGATACTTTTGCTGAAGCATTTGGAATACAGGTTTCACGCATACTTGTAACTGCAGCTACCAAAAAGCTGGCTAAAATAGCAGCAACAGAAGCAACCGGTTACGGAACATCAGTTATCGGGTGCCCTGCAGAGGCAGGAATAGACTGCTACGTCCCGCCAGAAGAAACCCCTGACGGAAGACCAGGTTACATGATCATGATCTGTAACATGAGCAAGAAAAAACTTGACCATGAGTTATTAGAACGTGTGGGAATGTGTTTACTCACCGCTGCAACAACCGCGGCATTCGATGCTCTTGATGATGCTGATGAGAAACTAAACGTAGGATTCAAACTGAAATTCTTTGGAGACGGTTTCGAAAAAGAATTAAACATAGATGGAAGAACTGTCTACTCAGTTCCAATTATGTCTGGAGACTTCTTAGTTGAAGGTGAATTTGGAATCAAATCAGGAATAGCTGGAGGAAACTTCTTTATAATGGGAGACAGCCAATCATCAGCATTAATAGCAGCAGAAGCAGCAGTAGATGCAATTGGAGCAGTTGAAGGTGCAATAACCCCATTCCCTGGTGGAGTAGTAGCTTCCGGTTCTAAAGTCGGATCAAACAAATACAAATTCTTAGGTGCTTCCACCAACGAAAAAATGTGTGTTACACTCAAAAACGAAGTTGAAGACAGCGATATTCCAGCTGACGTAAACGGAGTATACGAAATCGTTATTGATGGTGCAAGCGAAGAAGCTGTTAAAGAAGCAATGAAAGTTGGAATCACCGCTGCAACCAAAGTCCCAGGTGTCTTAAAAATAAGCGCTGGAAACTTCGGTGGAAACCTCGGTACATGCAACATCAAGCTTCACGAAATTTTCTAAATTTGATTCTCAAAACTCTATTTGAGGACCATTTTTCTTTTTTTTAACACTATTTTTCTATAGTATGATCCAGATTAACTTTCAATTTTCATCTTTATAATCAAAAATACTTTCTTTAATGGATTTAGATAGTAACAGAGATATACTAAAAATTCCAAAATTTTTAAAAAATAATTAATAGTGATCATATAAGCAGCTAGAACTAGGAATGATTTAACACGGCACTCAACTAGGTAAGTTTAATAGGTAGATCCTTATCAATAATATTTGACTGTTAAACATTTGAGAGTCCAGAAATTTTAAGCCAATTTAAATAAGCATATAGAAGGGATTACATTGCCTTATATCGTATGTACTAAATGTAACGGATATTACAAGCTTCAGGAATGGGAATCACTGGATGATTTTGAAGAATGCGAGTGTGGGGGCGATTTAATACAGGTTGATTCGTTAAATATACCTTATAACACTGAAAGAGTAAAAACCATCGTTGAAACATTTAAAAATTCTGAACCTGATGAAAAAAATACTGATTCAAATGGAAATCACAAATTGAGTATTAACGTTGACCACACAGACGGATTAACTAAACTATTAAAAAATAAAAAGCCTTCTAAAAAGGGCTTTTCTGTAGAAGAACAACGATCCATATTTAAAGAAATTGCATTAATTCCAGAACTGTATGATTTTGAATATATAGGTCCAATCGATGACCATACAAAATTACAGATTATCAAAATACTTGCAAAGGTTGTTAACGATGGTAAAGGAGTTATAGATGCCTCCAATGAAATCAAATCTAAAACATCACTAAATTCTGAGGATGCTGAAAATATAAGTAAAAATGAAATAAGCAGAATAAAAAATCTTGGAAACTGGCGCATTCATAAAGAAAAAGGATATAAATACTTCAAAATATCTAAATCACTCAATACATGCGAAAAGTGCCGTAAAGCATATGATAAAAAGATATTCAATATAAATGAAGTTAAAATGCTTCCCCCATTACACCACCTGTGCAGATGCAACGCCATATTCATAAAATAAATAAAAATAGTAAATAAGCTAATTTTCTTCCTTAAATATGTAGCCGCATGAAGAACATCTATATTTACCTTCTTTGGATTTATATCCTGTTGATGATTTATGTTGAGGCCCACCAACAACCCCTACGGTTCCTGAATCCTTCAAAATATGTTTATCCTTACAACCACACTTAGGACATTTTTCACTCAGCAATTCTGCTTTCATATTTTCACCTACTAATTTTATTCATTATCATCAGGTTGACTTTCAACAATTTCCCATATTTTCTCTTCAGGTAAATTGACTCCTAAAAGTATGCCTTTATTATCAAGTGCTTTTTCAATTTTCTTAATGGTCTTAACGTCTGGTGCAGCCACTGTATGAGAATGTATCTGCCGCGATATTTTGTATAATGACTCAACAGACCTTCTTGCGTCTGGCCTTTTAAGTTCATCTTCACAGTTTTTAACATCTTTTTCTGAGCTAACGTATAGATTTCTGGTTACGATTTGCCTAACTCCAGGAAGGTAATGCTTTGAATCTAAAATTCTGCCTTTAAGCCCCACTATTATCTTTTTATCATCAAGATTAGTTACTTCATGTCGAAGAAGCAGTTCTACAACCCTACCAAATTCCTGAATTTTAGTTTCTATTTCTTCTTTAGATAAATTAACACCTAAAAGGAATCCTTTAGCTTTTAACTCTTTTTCAACATTTGCCAGACTCTTAGTATCAGGCCCTGTAATCTTATGGGAATGAATTCCCCCTCCTGAAAGAGAATATAACCTTTCTAAAGATTCCATCTTTTTTGAATCTTCATCTAAACTTTTTAAAAAGTTATCCATGTCTTCAATTCGAGATAAGCCTATGTTTCTATGGAGTGATTCATGGAATCCCGTCAAATAATATTCAATATCTTCCATCGTACAGCCATGTTTTAAGATTATTTCAGCTTCTTTGCGTATATCACCAACGGCATGGGATTCTGTAATTTTAATCTCAGGTTTTACGATGACTTCCACAATTCTTCCATGTTTTCTTGCAGCTTCTTTTATCTCATCGTCGTTTAAATTAACTCCTAAAAGTAAACCTTCTTTTTTAAGTTCTTCTACAATCCTATCCAGACTTTCCCTGTCCTGCCCTGAAATCCAATGCGAATGAATTCCACTTACAGATTCATATACCCTCTGCAGTGAGTTTTTTCTTGCTGGATCACGCTCTAAACTATCCATAAACTTGTTTAATTCATCCATTTTAGAAATCTCAATTTTCCTTGCAAGGGGCTCCTTAAACTCAGGCAGATGATATTCTATATTTTCCAGGGTAGCCCCATATCTCAGTATTATTTCCGCTTCTTTTTTGATATTTGAAACACCATGCATCATGGTAATTTTCACGAGGGTCGGCTGGATAGCAGCAAAATAAATATCTTCCCCGCCGCTTGTTTCAGGTGATATAACTTTATCTGCTCCAGATCTGTAAAGTCTTTTGATGTTTTCGCTTTTACTTGCCCTTGCAACTATCCATATCTCTGGATGCAGTTCCCTTGCAGTTAAAGTTATGAATAGGTTATCAACATCTTCACCTGTGGCTATTATAATACCTCTTGCTTTTTTTATCCCTGCAGATTTAAGGATGTCTTCATCTGTTGCATCCCCAGGAATTGCAAGAACCTCTGGTTCTTCCCATAATTCTTTTTCTATAATATTCCTATTTCTCTCAATTATTATTGCTTCCTGGTTCCTTCTTTGAAGCTGTTTAAAGACTGCGCTGCCAACTCTACCATATCCACAAAGTATAAAATGATTTTTAGCAGCGGCTATCCTTCTTCTTTGCCTGGAACCAGAAGTAACTTCTTCTACAGCCATTGAAATCACCGTTAATGCTAAGGTAAACACATAAGCAACTAAACCAACTCCTCCTAAAACCAGTGTTATTGTAAAAAGTTTTTGAACAGGAGTAACAGGAATAATATCCCCATAACCAACAGTTGCTATCGTTATAACAGTATAATATAAAGAATTAATTATATCTAAATGCATTATATACATGGATCCAATTATACCATAAATAAACAGCGCCATTAATGCAACTAAAGCGTAAATCAATATAGAATACGAAATAATAGGCATGTTTTCAGATTCTATAATTGGGAGCAGATTTATTCGGGCCACTAAATCACCATGCAGCTAAATATTATTTTTAAAGTGAATTAAGGTTATAATTAAATAATTTGTTTTATAGATTATATAAATAGCGATATTTGATTAAACCCCTAATAAATTATATAAGCTGTGATAATATGACTCCAAAGGATATGATGGCCGTTGATAGTAATGCAGAAGAATTAGGCATTTCTAAGTCTGCACTTATGGAAAATGCAGGTAAATCCGTAGCTGATCACATAATTGATATTCTAGATCCATGCAAAATTGTGATATTTGCAGGTACTGGCGGTAATGGAGGTGACGGATTTGTTGCTACACGGCATTTACTAAATAACGGTTATAATGTAGAATTATGTTTTATAGGCCGTTCTGACAGAATTAAATCCCATGAAACTATTCAAAACTGGACTGCAATCCAGAATATAAATTCCGGCTTGAATTCTCTTAAAATAAAAATAATTGAAGATTCATCCTCACTTAAAAAAGTCACTGCCCCAGTTATAGTTGATGCACTGCTTGGAACTGGAGTTAAAGGCAAGCTTAGAGAGCCAATTTCGAGTGCAATTGATATAATAAACAAGTCTGAAGGTATTAAAATTGCAGTTGACGTGCCAAGTGGATTAGATCCATTGACCGGAGAGGTCCAGGATAAAGCTGTAGAAGCGGATTTCACGCTTACATTCCATGAAATAAAAGATGGACTTAAAAAAGCTGCTGTTAGATATGTTGGGAATGTTATCCTGTATGATATAGGCATTCCAAAAGAAGCTGAAATATTTTTAGGTAAAGGCGATCTTCTAAGGCTCAAAAAAAGAGATATGACGTCCCACAAAGGCAACAACGGAAGAGTCCTTGTTATAGGCGGTAGCCGAGATTATTCGGGGGCCCCAACACTTGCAGCTCATGCAGCATTCAAATCAGGAGTAGATTTAGTCCATGTAGCATGTCCTCAAAGCGTTGCACTTCCAATTAGATCATATTCACCAGATTTTATCGTCCATACACTTTCTGAAGAGATCATCGTTGAAGATGATGTAGACAAAATAGTGGAACTTTCCAAAAATGTGGATTCAGTTGTAATTGGCTGCGGCATGGGCAGGGATGCAGAAACTGCGACTGCTTTAAATGAAATAGTAGGGGAAATTAAAAAACCAATGATAATAGATGCAGATGGTTTAAAATTATTATATAATGACATACTTAATGAAATAAAAAATGAAGTAATAGTTACCCCTCATTCTGCAGAATTTAAAGCTCTTTTCGGTTTAGATGTTCCAGAAGAACTTAAAGACAAAATGGAAATCATCTCAAAGACTTCCAATGAAAATAAATGCGTGGTTCTCCTAAAGGGAGCTCTGGATATTATTTCAAACGGCGAAAAAACAAGGCTGAATAAAACTGGAAATCCTGGAATGACAGTTGGTGGAACTGGAGACTGCCTTGCAGGCCTCACTGGAGGATTAATGGCCAAAGGACATGATGCATTTGAAGCTGCCTGTCTTGGAGCTTACATCAATGGAAAAGCTGGAGACATGGCTTCAGTAAAGTATGAATATCATTTTACTGCAACGGACATGATGAAATACATCGACGATGCTTTTAGGTAACTGGAAACAATGAAAGTAATTTTACAAAATAAATACAGATAATACATTTAAAAATCAATTTTACTTTTTTATTTAATCTAATAACAACTAAAAAAGAATAATTTAGTTAAAAGAATCCTAATATCTGCGCGAGTATTAAAAGCAGAACCCCCCATATTCCTCCAAACCCTGCAATAAGAACTGTCAGTATATTTATAGGGATATGGACAAACGGAAGTATATTTACCAGGAACAGGGCTATCCATCCAAGTATTACATGGACAAGTATTTTAAGCAGTAGTCCTGCAATTTTAAACAGAATTCCAAGTGCTGCAAATGCAACAATTAGTATTATGATTCCAAGCACTATAAGTTCTATAGACATTTTATCACGTCTTTATATTAGTTAAAGAACTTAATAAAGTTTTTGTGGATTTATTTTTGCTTTTGGGGAAAAATGGTCACTAAAAATAAATTTTATTATAATTAATTTTTTGATTTTACAAATTTTATAAAAGCTCCAATATGGACATATTGTCTTAAATATACACATAAACCTTTTAATAACAAAACAATAATTTAAAAGACTGTTTTATTGCTCAAACCGCACCTTAATGTATTTTCAAAACACATAACCATAGGTTTATCCAATAGTGCAGTAAATGATATAAAAAATGGAGATGGCCCGTATTTTTAAAAAAATTATTCCAATAATCATTCTAATAATAACTTTATTCACTCTTTTAGTGTCTGGATGTGTTAATGAAAAATCTGAAGGAAATCAAGGAATGGTTAAACTTCAGCCGCCATCTAAAGGTGTTTATCATTCTGCTTTCCCTGATTTTGGAGGTTCTGAAGACAATGTAACTTCAAAAAGAATCAGTAACTTTGAAAAGTTGGCAAATAAATCCATTGTTTGGGCGGCCTTTTCAGATAACTGGGGCGAAAGTAATGTTACATTCCCTAAAACAGCTGTAGAAACAATTCATGATCAAGGTGCTGTTCCTTACATCCGGATGATGCCCAGAACTAGCCTTGATGAAATTGACGAATCTAATCTAGTTTATAAACCTGATCCAAACTACAGCCTTCAAAAAATAATAGATGGAGATTTCGATAACCAGTTAAGAGAATACGCTCGTGAAGTAAAACAAACAAAAATACCCATAATGATTGATTTTGCATGTGAAATGAACGGCAACTGGTTTTACTGGAGCGGAATTTGTAACGGCGGTGGGGTCAAAGATAAATACGGTGACCCTAATCTTGCTGACGGACCTGAAAAGTACCGTGATGCATACAGACATATAATAAATATATTCAGAGAAGAAGGAACAACTAATATTACATGGGTCTTCCATGTCGATGCAGATACCGAACCCGCTGAATCATGGAATAATTACAGCACTTATTATCCTGGAGATGACTATATAGACTGGATTGGCGTAAGTGTATATGGATATACGTATGCAGGGGAAGAAGGGGAAAATTTCACTGAAATTATGGATGATGCATACCCCCAACTGGAATCAATATCTAAAACAAAACCACTTGCAGTTTTGGAATTTGGAGTTAACGAAGGGAAAGATAAACCTCAATGGATAAAAGAAGCACTTGAATCAATAAAAAATGGAAAATATCCAAGAATTAAAGCTGTAAGTTACTGGAATGAAAATTGGGAAGAAGATGACGGAACTACCTCTAAACTAAGGATAGATTCATCTAAAGAATCTCTGGAAACATATAAACAAGAAATAAGTAATCTTTTCTTTATAGATAAACCAATATTTAATTAAATAGCCTTTATTTTTTAGATAACAGCCGCATATTAATCCATAGCATACTGAATACTTAAAAAAGGTTTAAAGCTGATAAATTTTATTTAAAATAGTATACGATTCAAAATGCAAATAAAAAATAAAAACAAAGGACATTAGTCCTTTTTACATATCTTATTATATGTTGCAGCCTGCATACCGTAGTTTTTGACCATTCCAGTCATTTCACGCTGGTCTATTCCTTTGTCTTCAAAGGAAACTGCTTCTTCACTGTAAATACTGTAAGGAGATTCCCTTCCAAGTATCCTCATGTTTCCTTTGTGGAGTTTCACTCTTACAGTTCCAGTTACCCTTCTCTGCATGTTATCAACAGCGCTGTCAAGGTCTTCCCTTAGAGGATCATGCCACAGTCCATCATATACAAGTTCAGAATAGATTTCTGAAATGTATGCAGCGAATTTAAGCTCGCTTCTTGTAAGTGTGAGCTGTTCTAATGCTTTGTGAGCAGTTATAAGTAAAATTGCTCCAGGTACTTCGTAATTTTCCCTTGATTTGAGGCCAATTATTCTGTCCTCAATAATATCAATTCTACCAACACCGTGCTTACCTGCAATTTCGTTGCATTTTCCAATTATATCCAGAGGTTTCATTTCTTCATTATCTAAAGCTACAGGCACCCCGTTTTCAAATTTGATTTCCAGTACCTGTGCTTCATCTGGAGCATCTTCAGTTGAATTTGTCCAGCTGAATGCTTCTTCTGGTGTTTCAACCATTGGGTCTTCCAGGATATCTCCTTCTATGGATCTTCCCCATATGTTTTCATCGATACTGTAAAGTTTATCAGAAGCAAGAGGAATACCATGGTCCTTTGCATATTTTACTTCTTCTGTTCGGGTAAGATTTAAATCCCTTATTGGAGCTATTATATCTGCATTGGATTTAGATCTTATCATAGCTTCAAATCTAAACTGGTCGTTACCTTTACCAGTGCATCCATGAGCTATTGCGTCTGCACCTTCTTTTTTAGCAAGTTCTACGATTTTCATCGCTATTAACGGCCTTGCAAGTGCAGTGCTTAATGGATATCCTTCATATAATGCATTAGCTTTAATTGCTTTGAATATAAAATCTTCTGCAAATTCATCCTTTGCATCTATAGTATAATGTTTTGAAACGCCTATTTTATCTGCAGCTGACGCTGGTCTTTCTATTTCATCTTCAGGCTGTCCTACATCTACGCATGCTGTTACAACTTCCATGTCATATTTTTCTTCAAGTAACTTGATGCACACTGATGTATCTAGACCTCCACTGAATGCGAGAACAACTTTTTTCATTATTTCACCTTGATTATTTATATGAGTCTATAAAAATATAAGATAACTATAAACAATTATCAATTTAAACTTGGTGGAAGTATGGCTATCAAAAATATAACTACAATATCTAATGAAACTAAGGGAGAAATTGAAAAAAATATTCACTTAATGGAACATGTTCCTGAAAGTGAAATCATAGCTGACTTAGTTCAAACAGCAAAATCTGGAACTCCCCTTTTAAAAATAGGCCACGGATTTCCAAAAATAATGATAACTGCAGGAATACATGGAAATGAACTCCCACCGCAGGCAGCTGCAGCCAGGCTTATAGCAAATTTATCATATCAAGATCTAAATGGAACAATTTACATAATACCTTTTGCAGTACCCCATGCCACTATGGAAAATTCAAGGAGATTTAAAGGAGTAGATATGAATAGAGCCGCTTCAAAGGGAGGATTTATATCTAATAATATATTAAATGCCATTAAAGACCTTAAAATAAGTGCGGTAGGTGATTTTCATTCCACCAAACCCGGGAGCAATCCCGGGGTTGAAAGTGTTTTTTGTTCTAAAAGCCCATGTTATAAAAGCTATTTGATAGCAAAGTACATAACAGAGTCTACTTCTTCAAAAATAATATGCCATAAAGAAGCCGGCGCCCTATACAATGGAGCGCTTGAAGATGAATGTAATCTTGAAGGAGTCCCGGCCGTGACATGTGAAGTTGTATCACAAAATGGGCTAGTAACCAATAAAAGCCAGGAACGGTCTTACCTGCAGATGATATCCTACTTAAAATATTTTGATATAATTTAAATTCAATTTCACCACTAATAATCCATTATTTTTCTATTACAGTGATTAAAATGCCGTCTTACAAAAAACATGCCCTCTTCTCCATAATAATAACAATACCATTCGTTCACGATATCTTCTATCTTTCACTTGCATTAATTGGAGCGTCCATGATAGACATGGACCACCACATACGGAAGAACGATCTAATTCTTCTAGCAGTATTAGGGGTTTTACTGACACTTTCGCTTTATATTTTGAAACTGCCATTTTTAATAGGAATTTCATTAATTGTAATGGCATTTATCTTCTATTTATCAAAACACAGGGGATTTGTACATTCCATATTCGGAGTGCTGGCCCTGTCATTTTTACTTGCTTTTTCCATCATTGGAATTTATGCATTACTTCATGGGTTTAATATAGATGAAAAGATCAGCCTAATTGTAATTTCTGTCATTTTAGGCATTGTAACTTTAAATAAAAAATTTTTACTGCCTTTTTTTATTCTGGTGCCTGTTGGAATAATTATAACAAAAAATCCAGACTTAAACCTGTTTTATGCATTTTTAGCTGTATTAATTGGGTCTTTAAGCCACATACTACTTGATCTTTTCACTCCCAGCGGAATACGATTATTTAGTCCACTATCATCTAAAAAATTTAAAAAAAATTATGGAACCATTTTATTTATATTATGGGCATTTTTAGCCTTTATTTATGTTTTTAAGTTTAACAGTACCCTATTTTGATTTAGGATCATGAAGTTAAAGTGGTTCCTGTTTTTGAGTAATAAATTAGGGCACACTAGTCATCCAAAGATAAAAGGGGTAGCTTTATATATCATGTTTTATCATTATAATTACATGATATAATGGTTGATTTTCAAGGTGATGGCCTAATTTCACCTTAAGCCATAAAAATTAAATGATTACATTGTTTGCAAAGAGAGGTTACTCCATGAATATCATATTCAAAATGTTTTATGCAATTGCTTATTTCATCGTACTTATTATAGAGATTATAAAAGCTACTTTAGATGTAGCAGGAAGAACGTTGAATGGTAAAGTCGAACCAGAAATAATAGAAATTGAAACTGAACTTAAAAGGCCAATTTCTCAGGTTATACTTGCAAATAGCATAACTTTAACCCCAGGTACACTTTCAATTGATGTAGACACTGAAAACTGCATTATAAAAGTTGCAACAATCGTTCCAAGAAAAAAAGAGGATGTAATTCCCTTTGAACCATATATTAAAGGGTGGCTAGAGTAAATAAAAGGTGTTAAAATGGATATACTAACGATATCTGAATACATTTTGATGGGGGCACTTGCAATCTATGCAATTGCTACAATACGGATTTCAACAAGGAAAACCATATCCATGGGTATTGTAGGGCTGCTTGGTTTGAGTATTGCAGTAGCAACATTATTAGTTTTAATAGGACAAGTTTATGGAATATTATATTGTGAGACTATAGCCCTTGCACTGGTTATTCTGGGCCCTATAGGTACCATAGCGTTTTCAAAGGTTATACGGGGATGGTAATTTGGATGATATAATAACTTTGATAAGATCAGCGGTAATGATAATAGCTGCAATCCTCATAGTCCTTACAGCAATTGGACTAATTAGATACAAAGATGATAAAGATAAAATTCTCTATGCAAGGATACACATGCTTGGTGTTACAGATATGGCATGTATCGTGGCGTTAATTGCCCTTTACCAGCCTTTTTTAGCTATTATATACTTATTCCTTACACCGCTCGCATCTCATGCTATAGCTAATGCTTATTATTATGGAGAGGAAAAAAATGATTGATTACATATTAATGATTATAGCAGTCTTCGGAGCAATTATAGCTTTAATTCAAAGAGATCTCCTTAAAGCTGCCATATTAACTGGAATTTCAGGAACTGCAATTGCTTTTCTGTTCCAATACTTACTGGCTCCAGATGTAGCATTAACTCAAGCAATTGTAGGTTCAGCTATAATACCCGTATTTATTGCACTCGCAGTTAAGAAAACACGTAGAATGGAGGAAGAATAGTTACATTTATTGCATCTTGAGGGATTATCATGGTTATAGATACACAGCTTGCATCGTTTTTTACATCAGGGGCATTAATAATAATAGGCATATTTGCCGCTTTATTTATTGATAATTTAATAAAAAAAGTCATAGGGCTAGCCTTTATTGCAGATGGAGTAAATCTATTCATTATCACAATGGGATATAAAGCCGGCGGGATCGTGTATATTTTCATGCCAGGCATGGTAATTGACCAGTTTGCCCAAAATGCATCATATCCACTCCCATTTGCTTTAGTTCTCACCAGTATTGTAATTGGGGCAAGTACACTGGCTGTAATGCTCGGTTTAATAATACTACTATACAAAAAGTACGGGTCAATAAACGCGTCAAAGATTCTTGGAGAGTAAAAAGATGTCCGGAATAAAAAACACAGATATTCAAAATCACATTAATCTGTCTTTGAATACACCTAAATGGTTAATTGGGGGCGAACTATGAACCCATTAATTCCACTCATGGTTATAATTCCAATTACATGTGCATTGCTTTTAAACCTGTTCCATACAAAGGACCGTATTGTAAAAATACTCTCAATTGTAGTAGCTTTAGCTTTACCGATTATACCTTTAGTTACAACCTACGGTTTTCACTACGTAGGAGGGTATAGCACATTAGCAAACAGTCCCACGCTAGCACAGGGATTACCAGCTTTCATTACAAATTCTGCGTTAAACCTGTTCCATATGGGCATAGTCTATTCATTTGGTAGTGCTCAGCAGATTTTAATATTTATATTGGGCTTAATTGCATTTTTAGCAATATTTACGTCTTTAAGCGAAACAAAAAAAGCTTCTGGAGTCTATGCATTCCTGATGTTTATGGGAACAGCTGCAATGACTGCAATTCTCCTTACAGATGACATATTCAACCTTTATGTCTTCTTTGAAATTGCAGCAATAGCACAGGTTGGTATTGTGGTTGCATCTAAAATTAAAGGCAGTTACGAGACGGCCTTAAAATATATGATTCTAGGAAGTATTGCTTCCCCATTACTATTACTTGGAGTAGCGCTCCTTCTAGGAGTTACAGGTAACGTAAATATAACAGATATAGTTTATTCCCTACAACATGGATTAGTAGATCCTAAAAACCCGGTACTGCTTATGGCATGTGCACTTATAACATTTGGATGGCTTTATGCATCAGGACTCCCACCATTCCATACTATAAAATCAGATATATACAGTAAAGCTTTGCCTCATGGAGCTGCTTTGCTCCAGGTATTTTCAGTATTTACACTTGCAGCACTTGGAGTCATAATCCTCAGAATATTCTCATATCTGGCATTTTCAAAGGTATTTATAATAGCCGTATCTTTAGCTGCGATGATACTCAGCATAACCATGGCACTCATGCAGACCGATGTCAAAAGGATTATTGGATATCTCGCTGTTGGTGAATTAGGTTATATTGGATTAGGACTGGGAATTGGAACTGCAGCCAGTATAACAGCAGGGCTTTTCCAGGCAGTAAATGAAGCAGTGATAACCGCTTTCTTGTTCATAGGATTCGGTAATATCCTTTATAAGACAAAAGAAAGTGATATCAGAAAACTCGGTGGAATGATGGTAGAGACACCTAAAACTGCCCTACTTGTACTTTTAGCAGGGCTTGCAATGGCCGGTGTTCCACCACTCAACGCATTCCAGAGCAAATTAATGTTAATTCAATCAGCTTTAAGTGCAGGAATACCTGAACTAGGTATAATCATGATACTTCTAAGTATTGTGACATTTATGACATTTATGAAGGCATTTTATGCCGTTTATATGAGGCCTAAACCAAGAGAACTTGAAATCAAAGAGGGTAAAATACCTAAAGCAACCATATTCTCTCTGGTTGTACTCCTGATTGTATGTATTATATTAGGTCTTTTCCCACAGGTTGCAACTGGTTTCCTGCAGGGACTGGCAAATAGCTTGGTAATATAAAATAGAGGGATTCTATGGGCATTTATGATATTATAATAAACAGAATAAAGAAAGTTCAAGGACAGGATGGAGAAGATAAACCTGTAACCAGTATTGAGACTTCATCAATGTTAGCAGCAGAAATAACGCTTTTATCATCCCTTTTGGTTGCAGTGATAATGTTAAGATTCTTCAACAATGCTTTAATGATCGTTGCAGTTCTGCTGGTAATTGTAATAGCATTTTTTGCAATGCCTGTCATGCCAAAATTAAAGGAAGAACAAAATGATTCACTTAATGGAATGGTATTCTATACAATTTTAGCGCTGGGAATCATTTCAGTATTGTTTTACTGGGGGAGTTTAAATGTCTGAGGGATTAAGAAATCTTATTGCAAGTATTTCATTATTATTATTCGCCGTGACACTATTCCATACCATATATGGGTTTGATCAGATATTGAACCCCGGAATAAGTTATATTTATAACTGGATAGGCCCTCATATCGCTCCAAACATGGTTACAAATGTAGTATTTGACTGGAGAGGATATGATACACTTGGAGAAGCACTGATACTTGTAACTGCAGTTGTTGTTGTACTGCTTATATTTGGAAGAGGAAAAGTTGATTACGGTGGGGAGGAAGACAAATGAGTACAATCCTTAAATTATTTGTATTCCCAATATCACTTATAATAATTCTCATAGGGCTAAATACAATTCTTGGAGGACATATAACCCCTGGAGGAGGATTTCAGGGAGGTGCAATGATAGCAGGAGGCATAATATTCTGTATCATTGTCTATGGACTTGAAGAAAGTCCCATCAAAATTTCACACAGCTTTATGGCATCCCTCGAAAGTGCAGGCGCTTTAGGCTATATATTTTTAGGACTTGCAGGATTAGTATTCTCAGGGTTCTTCATGTACAACCTTGGTGTTGATCTTTACAATATAGTACCACAATTCATACAAAACCTGTTTGACTATCCTGACCCCGTACATGCAGGAATTATACCCTATCTGAACTTTGTAGTGGGTTTAAAAGTGTTAGTTGGTCTAAGTGCAGTGGTAATAGCTTTCTTAGAGAGTGACAAACTTCTTAGAAGCAATGAACAAAGTGAGAATCTTTTTGGAGAGGATGAACAATGATTTTCTACCTTGGTCCATTGGTACTTGGATTTCTGCTGGGATTCATATTAGGAACAAGAATAAAACCAGTTCCAGAAAGTAAATTGAAGTTTGATAAAGAAGTTTATGCCATTGTGGTAATTGTAGCAATCATAATAGCTTACTATCAGGGGCCTTTCCCATATTATCAAGATATTCCTTTAGCATCCGGAATTTTATCAGGCATTGTAGGTATAATCGTTGGTAAATTAACTTTCGGGAGATAATAAGACTTTAAAACAAGAAGGTAATAATATCTAAAAAACATTGATTTAGAGTTAGAAGTGCAGTGTAGTAAGTACACTTCACAATAATCAAAGATCCAAATCACGTTTAAACATTCGAAAAAAAAGTTAGAGGGTAAAGATTATGTTTTTATCAACAAAAAAATGCGAAGGCATCGGAGAATGTATCAAAGAATGCCCCACAGGTGCCATTAGATTAATAGACGGTAAAGCATTCAGCTGTATTACCTGTGGCGCTTGTGAAGAAGCATGCCCCAACAGAGCTATTTTTAAAAATAGATATGGAGGTTATGTTGTTGATAGGGCAAAATGTAACGCATGCGGAGTCTGCGAGTTAACCTGTCCTGTAAGCAGCATATCAATTGAGGGAGATCTGGTAAAAGGGATATGTTCCAGATGTGGAATATGTGCAGACAACTGCCCAATTGGTGCCCGTGTTGACGCGTATGACGTAATAGAAGACAGACAAATTAAATTCCTTGAATCTTTAAATCTTACAAACCCACCGCAGATAAAGGTTAAAAAAGAAGAAGGAAAAGCAAGCAGAGTTAATGTGATTACAGACACGCAAAAGTGTACATTCTGCGGTAGATGCGAATATTACTGCCCAACAGACGCCATTATAGTCAACAATACCCTTGAAGGCGTGTGCCAGGAATGCAGAATATGTGAAGATGTATGCCCTGCAGGCGCCATATCAAACGGGACAATAGACGAAACAAAGTGTACCCTCTGCCTTAAATGTGTTAAAGAATGTCCAAACAATGCAATATCCATTGAAGACTTTAAGATTAAAAGGAATACTAACTCCAAAGAAGCTGAAGGCTGCATTATTTCATGTTTAAACTGCGGCTTGTGTACCGAGGCATGTACACATGGAGCGCTGCAGATGATAAATGGTAAAATACGTTATGACCCTTCACTTTGTGAGGAATGCGACACCATGGAATGTCTAGATGCTTGTCCAGTAGGAACATTAAGAGTATCTGATGAAAAAGAACGGCCTATTAAAGGATACTGTGTTTCATGCGGCAGATGTGTTAAAGCATGTGATGTAAATGAAGCAAGGGGCTTCAAAACAGTTACATGGAAAGGTGATGTGTCTGAAGATTGTATATCTTGCGGCATATGTTCCGAAATATGTCCAAAAGATGCAGTTACTCTTAAAAGGGGAAGTATCGAAGTAGATCTTGAAAAATGCGTGCTATGTGAAAAATGTGCAATTCACTGCCCTCAAGATGCAATTCCACAAACCACAATGAGAAAAAAATCCATAAAAGATGGTTTTGTATTTGTAGAAAACAAGTTATGTATGAACTGTAAGCTTTGTATTAAAACCTGTCCAGAAGAAGCAATTACTGAAGATGAAATGGGCAGGGTTACAGTAGATGATTCAAAGTGCATATACTGTGGTGCATGTAGCAATGTATGTCCTGCACGAGCCATACTATTTGAAAGAGAATTCGAGGTAGCAAAATGAAAAACTTAGGCATCATATTTTTAGAGGGAATATACAGCAACATAAAAAGGATTCTTTTCGCATCAGATCGAGTAACTGATATGGAACTTCGAAATAAAATCCTGAATGGAGAAATTGTGCCTACAGATAAGGTTGCTGAAGTACCCTGTATTGGATGTTCTGGATGCAAAAATGTATGCCCGACAGGCGCGATAGAAATGGTAAGCCTTGAAGAGCCTGTTGAAGTAATAGAAGGTATCATTAAAAAAGAAAAGCCAGAGCTGAATAGTTTAAAATGTGTGCATTGTTACCATTGCCATGATTTTTGTCCACTTTACGCATTATTCGGAGAAGCGGGTACTATACATCCCAATGATGTCGGAGACGTGAATCCAGATATAAAAGAGTTGCTTAAAAAGCCAGTTAAGATATCTGAAGATAAAATAGCTTATATTTCCAAGTTTCTCTCTGACAATGCAGTAATAAGAAAAAGAGAAGATCAAAATTCTAAATAATAATCAAAACAATCACTAAGAGGGATGAGTTTGAGTTTAAAATCATATTCAAGAGCAAGAGCCGTGCATGTGATGCTTGTATATACTGGAGGATGTAATGGCTGCGATATAGAAATAGTAAACTGTATACTTTCACCAAAATACGACGCAGAACAGTACAAAGTATTTTTAACATGGAACCCAAGGGAAGCAGACGTGCTTGTAGTTACAGGGCCTGTTACCAAACATGTAGAAGCGCCTTTAAAAGCAATTTATGAATCAATTCCAGAGCCTAAAGCTGTTGTGGCAGCAGGAGCATGTGCAACAATGGGCGGAGTTTACAAGAACATCCATGGAGATATTCCCTCTGAAGAAATATCCGGACCTGTTGATCAGATCATACCAGTAGATGCTAAAATCCCAGGATGTGCTGTAAGGCCAGAAGATGTCTTATCCGGAGTTGTATCAGCTTTACCTTTACTATTAAATGCAAAATAAAATTATTGAATTATAATTAACGAATTAGGGAAAAATAAGCTTAGCAGGGATATATTATGAGTAACAATAACCAGGTTAACAGCAAAGTAATCGAAACAGAAGTTCCTCTGGGAACAGTACACTCTGCAGCATTAGAACCATACAGAGTAAGATTATTTGTTGAAGATGAATATGTAAGAGATGCCGAGATAACAATAGGTGTCAACCACAGGGGAATCGAAAGAATAATGGAAGGGCTGCCTGTTGAAAAAGCAAATGCCCTTACAGAAAAAATATGTGGAATATGTTCCCATATCCACATCTGGAACTCATGCCTTGTAGCTGAAAAAGGGCTTGAAATTGATGTTCCTCCAAGAGCAGAATATATAAGGCTTATTATGGGCGAACTTGAAAGATTACACAGTCATTTGCTTTATCTAGCCCACGGATGCGAGGTTTTAGGTCACGAAACGTTTTCAATGAGGATATTTTACATAAGAGAGACTGTAATGGAACTCCTCAGGATGATCGGAGGTAACCGTGTCCAGTACGGTGTCCCTGTAATTGGAGGTATAAGACCTCGTTCAGATCTAAATGAAATGAGGATACAGAAAATCAAAGAAGGTATGGATCTTATCGAAGAAAAAGTTACAGAGTTTGCAGACAGGTTCACAAGGGATCCTATGATAATGTCCCGTGTAACAGGAGTTGCTGCGCTCAGTAAAGAAGATGCCCTAAGGTTAGCTGCAACCGGGCCAACTCTCCGTTCAACAGGAGTTGAAGTAGATTTAAGGAGAGACATGAGGCAGTATGACCCCTTTGAATTTGAAGTAATTACTCAAGAGGACGGGGATGTTAAATCCAACCTTTTAATGCGTGCACTTGAAATTTTTGAAGCTATAAAAATAATAAGACAGGCTGTTAAAGACCTTCCAGAAGGAAAAATCACAAATAGAAGCTGGGAAATGCATGATACAGGCATAATAAGAAGCTATATAGAAGCACCAAGGGGTAAACTCTACCACTCTTACAGGTTAGAGGATGGAAGAGTAAGAAATTCTATAATACGGACACCCTCCATAACAAATATAAATGCGATGGAACATGCCTGTGTTGGAACTCACATAACTGATGCACAATTAGCAATAGTTCAGTGCGATCCATGTTTTACATGCACCGACCGTGCAATACAAATAGTGGATCACCCGCTCAAGAAATCAACAATAAAATAGTTTAAACTTATTCAAATTTTTAAAAATAATATCGAATTACAGTTAATAAGTAGGAGAAATGGCAAATGGATACATCAATGATTATAAGTTCGGCAATTGCAGTGGTTGGAACATTAATTATAGCATTTGCAGTCAGTGTCTGGCTTCCAGGTATTGAAAGAAAGTTCGTTCATGCAAGAATTCAACAGAGAGTAGGCCCTCCAGTTTCAAGTCCTGGACTCATGGCTCCCATTAAGTTTTTCTTTAAACAAGCCGTAACCCCAAACTCTCCAATGCCAAGGTTATACAATGCAATTCCTTTAATTAGCCTAATTATAGTAACAGCTATACTATTAATTATAATGCCACAAATGTACTTCTTAGGAGGATTAGCGAGCATTATAGCAGTTGTGGGATTGTTAAAAGTTGAAGAAATTACATACATGTTTATGGGTTCACTTTCCAAATCAGTATTATCAGTAAACATGCCTTTCCCAGACCATGCAAAAGGAGCTAAACACGTGGATGCAACACGTTCATTTATTGAAGAACTAAGTACCCTGCGTGCATTTAGACTTATAGCTTTCGGGTCATTCCCACTTTACATAGCGCTTTTCGTGCCTGTTGCAATGTCTAAAAGCATATACCTCAGCAATATAATTGCATTCCAGCAGTTACATGGTCCAGTACTCTTTACTGTAGCTGGTGCCATAGGTGCTGTCGTCTATTTCATTGGTTCCATGATATTACTCAACGAATACCCATTTGCCATAATGAAAACCAAAGCAGACGTTATAGAAGGACCAATGCTCGAGTACATGTCAAAATATAGAGCATACACTTATATTACAAAAGGTTTATTGATATTCGTGCTTGCAAGCTTATTTGCAACCATGTTCATCGGAATACCACCAAACCTGTTCAGCCCAGGAATACTGGTAACACTTGCAACAGCAATAATATTCCCAATTTTGATTGCATCAATGAGTGCATTCTCCCCAGTATTCACATTCAAACAATTTTACCCAGTTGTAGCTGCTACTTCAATATTAGGAGCAGTAGCTATTGCTGCATCTTTCCTGTAAAAAAATTAAGTTAATATCCAGAAAAATTAGATCATGAGGACAGTAATATGAAATTCGTAGTAAGACCTCTCCATATCATAAGTGTTGGAGGATACATCGTTGAAGTCGATTTTCCATACAGGAACATCATCGTTGTAAACCCAACAGAAGAGCCTATAAAAATTGATATCCCTGTATTTTCTACAGAATGGATCGATGAGCAACGGAAATTAGGACTAGAAATTATCCCTACAAAGGATGATGATTCATTTTTAAAGGCATTTAAAAAAGCTAAGGCTAAACTGGATATATTAAAAGCCGAAGCTTAATTTTTATTTAATTTAAAAATTAATTACTTTTTTTCAATATTTCCTCTGCAACATTATCAGCCTGCTTTAAAACATCTTTTCTACAGACAATGTCTCCTTTATTCAGTACACCACATGCCCGAATCAGGTAATTTTTGCTGAAACCTTTCTTTTCAAAGAAATATTTATATCTGGTGAAGATATCATTGAACATATTTTCGTCTGGATGTCCCTGGGCCAGTATCATGACCAGACATTTTCCAGATTCTAATCTACTGGAATTAGGATTAGTTATAAAATCAGGGGCATTAAAAGAGTATGTCCTATCTATAAAACCCTTAGTCTGAGAAGTAAGATCACCGTAATAAACACTAGATGCTAAAACTAAAACATCTGATTCCCTGACAGCTTCAAGGACTTCCTGAAGGTCATCATTTATAATGCATTTTTCTGCATCAGTGAGGCATTTTCTGCACCCCTGACATCCCATGTAATTAAGCTGATTAAGGTTAAATGTTTTTATTTCATTTGCAGGATTATCAAAATTTTTCATTTTGATACTGGAAAATCTATGATTTTGCAAGCCCTGAAAGTTCTTTAGAAAATAATCTGCAAGACTAGAACTATTTCCGTTTACCCTTGGACTTCCTTTAACGCATACAATTTTCATTTCTTAAACCTCTAACCATTTAGATATCAAAAATAAATTAAATTCAAGGATATGAAAATTATTTGCTTTTACTCCCTGCAAATCTAACTCCCATCTCAAAAGCCTTCTGGCAATCTTCTGGAAACACTTCTTTCCGCCTTTTTGCTTTCCTCTTCTCATCAAAACGAGTGGCAAGTACCTTAGAATAGTCTCTGAACTGATACGTATCATAGCTGAAGAGCGATTCTGCCTCTCCAAATATCAACCTGAGATAATTTTCATTGGTATTGAAGTGTGTAGCATATCCATATGATTCTATCTGTTCTTCAGCAATATTCATGGTGTAAATAAATGCAGAATGGATCTTTTTGGGGAAAAGAGACTGTATAGGCTCAGTGTATGTTAAATACGGAAATATCAAACGCTCAATTAACGACCTCATTTCACCAGTGACTGTCCCCAGATAAATTGGAGAACCCAAAATTATTGCATCAAAATCTTCAATTCTTTCTAAAATAGGCGTAAGGTCGTCTTTAACTGCACATTTACCATAACTTTTACTGCCCTTAGTTTTGCACGAAAAACAGCTTTTACACCCTTTAAAATTTAAATCATAAAGATTAACTAGTTCAGTTTCAGCTCCCTTAGATTCAGCCCCTTTCTTAAGTAAAGTTGCAGTATTCCATTTCTTTCGTGGGCTGCCGTTAAATGCAATCATCTTCATATTATTCCTCCATTTGAAATAAAATTAATAACCTAACCATCTAACCTTTTGTTTTAGCTCCGCATCTAACCGTGGGCGGGGCTCTGGAACTTCATCTGGATATCCCAAAGGCGTTACTGCAACGATCTCCTTGTCAGGAGAAATACCCAAAATACGGCGCAAATTATTCTCATCATGGAGCGGTCCAGTCATCCAGCAGGTGCCCAGCCCCAGATTAGTAGCTGCAAGTACCAGATTTTCCATGGCAGCGCTTGTACTTTCAAGATTTGCTTTCCTAACATTAGGTTTCTCACTTGCTCTGGTGAGCACTACTATAACTACAGGAGCCCCTCCATACCGGGCTGCAAAATCTACAAATTTCTCATCGAAAGCTGTTTCTTCAGATTCATGCATTATTTTTTCCACAACAGCCTTGAAACTGTCACCCATTGATTTAATCAGCTCCCCTGATACAACGATGAACTCCCACGGCTGCCAGTTCATTGCAGAAGGCGCCCAATTGGCAGCGTCCAGTATCTTTAAAATATCCTCTTTATTTACATGCTGATCCTTATATTTTCGAACAGATCTCCTGTTTTTAACTAAATCAAAAAATTCCATATTAAATCATCTCAATTTTTTAATGCTTAAAAAACCATCATATCACTTATCTGTAACACAACTTGCAAACCTGGCGCCTAACTCATAGGCTTTCCTGCAATCTTCTGGAAATAATTCTTTACGTATTTTTAATTTTTTTTCTATGTCAAATGCTCCCGAAACATATTTCGAATAATCATCAAATTGATAGGTATCAGTTACAAATAACGATTCAGATTGCCCTAAAATTCTTTCTAAAACCAGTTCATTAATAGACTTTAAATGTTTATCCCAACCTAATTCTTTCATCCGCGCATTATCCATACCCATTGTATAAATAAAAGCTGTTTTTATTCTTTTTGGGAAAATAGAAGACTTCTTTGGAAAAACACGACTTCTAAAAAATAGTGCAGGTGCCCCTTCATTATAAACAAAATTAGGAAACACTAAACGCTCTATAAAAGACCTCATTTCTCCTGTAACTGCCCCTACATAAATAGGCGACCCCATGATCAATGCATCTGCTTGTCTGATTCTTTCCAAAACAGGAGTTAGATCATCACTCATGGAACAACGTCCATAATTTTTTCCATTCTTTAATTTACATTGAAAACAGCTGATGCAGCCTTTATAATTTAAATCATAAATGTGGATTAGTTCAGTCTCTGCTCCTTTTGATTCTGCTCCTTCAAGAGCATTTTTGAGTAAAGTCCCAGTATTCCATTTCTTCCGTGGACTGCCGTTAACTGCAATTACCTTCATAATTCTTCTCCTAATTACTAAAGTCTACATTGGGGTTTACATAACGTCCCCGTTTTTCTGTGGCATTGCCGTATTGAATTGCCCTTGTAGGACATCTGTTGATACATGCACTGCAGTGGCTGCATTTTTCAGTTACCCATTCTGGCTTTCTAGATGAAAGCTGAATTGCTCCAGAAGGACATATCTCTTCACATAAGCCGCAGCGGGTACATGCATCAGTAGCATAAAATTTTTTAGTCTTGCGGTAAGTTCCATATAATTTATATGCAACCGGAGACAATAGGGCAAAATAACCACGATCGGAGACAAAATTACCTTTTTTATTAACTTCCAAAAATCCAACTATTTTTTCTATTTGTTTTTCTGCCTCTCGAAGGGTTAAATCCTGTTTTTCCTTATCTGGTGTATCGTACATTATGACATAGTTACTGGGCATTTTAATTGAAAAAGCACTGTTTAACTGGAGATTTTTCTGTTTAAGCTTATCTGCAACCATTTTATCTGCATGCCCAATGGATCCGCCGCATGTGACAACAGTGTAAATAAATGGACTTCCATTGCTTTCTATTGTTAGATTGTCCATAAATTCAGCTACAATTGTAGGCAGTCCATAAAAATAAACTGGAAACACTATACCTACCTTTTCACCATCAGATACCTTATATTTAAAGTGTTTTTCATTTAATGCACCAGCCATATCAACGAGTTCCCCTTCACCAGCTTCATGCAGCTTTTGGGCAACGTAGAGTGAGTTTCCAGTGCCTGAAAAATAAAAAATCATTTAATTTCCTCCATAGTCAGGTTGCTGAAATATTTAATCAGTTAAATTATTTTCATATCATATCATTATAATTTATGATTTTTATGAGCATGACTAAATTTATTTTATATAATCCACTACATTTTTATTCCTTTCAGGGGCCACGTTATTAGAAGAACCCTTGTAGCCGAAGCAGACTGCATAATAAGGCTCATAATCTTCAGGCAGGTTAAATTTTGCAACATTTTCAGGATTTTCGAAGAAAAATTTAACAAGACCAATCCAGCAGGAACCAATATCCAGACTTTCTGCAGCAATTAACATGTTTTGAATGGCTGCACAGCAGTCGACAAGTGGAGATATTGCATCTTTTTTCCCAGAAACCACCACTACAGTTGGAGCGTTGTAAAAAAGATGTAAATGCTCGGATTTTCCCATATTAACCATCCAGTCAACTGATGATTCTGCCATTAACTTTTTAGATTCTGCACTCATTTCATCAATTAGTTCTTTATTCTGTATAACCGTGAAGTGCCATGGCTGATCGTTATGTCCCGTTGGAGCATATACGGCCGCTTCGAGTATCATATCAAGTTCTTCATCCTTAATCTGTTCTGGAAGGTATTTTCTAATACTTCTTCTACTTTTAATAGTTTCTAAAACATTATTCAATTTATCACTACCCTAATTTTAGTTATTATATTCATTAATCTGCATTTAATCCCATATATAACCTTTTTATTTTAAAATAATAATTATTAAGTGATTAAATTCCATTTAAAGGTTTTAAAATCAATTTTTAAATAAAGATAATTTCAACATGAACTCTCTATCCATTTCGCATCCAGAATTTCACCTGTAAAACTGGTACATAATCCCATTTTAGTTGCATTAACAAGTTTACATTCTAAAGCTAGGGGAAACTCCCTGACATATGGGGCATCTACAAGTTCACTTTTAACAGGAGTTAATCCACTTGAGGTAAATTTATCTTCATGTTTTCCACATTCTATTTTTAAATCATCTATTTCATCAATATAAGTCTGAGATGGGATATTTACAGTAAAAGCTTCCTTATATAAAATATTTTTATGTGTACTGGTAGTTTCTTTTATAGAAATTGAAATATGCTGAGGATCAGAACATGACATCTCCCTTAATATAGCATTTATAGCATTTGGATTACCTTCTTCATCATAAGTTCCAATTATAAAAATTGGAGTTGCGTATCTACTTCTTTTCATATTATCATCACCATAAAATTAAGATTTAACCCTAAAAACTCTGTGATTCGAGAATTTTAGGATTTGTAGTGTACAAGATAATAATTGAGCAGCATACTGAATGGTTTACCTCCCTTTTTCATTATTCTGCATCAATCATTTCACCGTATTCTATTTCCAGCTGACATCCTTTAGGGCCGCAGCACCAGTGTGGTAAATCAAATTCTACTAGCACAATTTCACCTCCTCTTCTTTTTATGTAGTATTGGTTATCCGATAGATAGTATTTATAATTATCGGTTATACGATAACTAAAAAAATTTTTATAAAAATATACTTTAAGAAGCTAAATGGAATTGCTCCTATGGTTTAAAAACAAATTCACAAGTATATTGAAACTTAAAATTCAATACACGTACAATAAAAATTATAGTCAGTTAACAGACACATCAATATATTGAACCATTTAAAGATCTGTAAACACTTTTTTTGCCACAGCAATACCATTTAATGATGCAGGAAATCCAGCATAAATATTCATAAGCACTATGGTTTCAATTATTTCTTCTTTTGTTAATCCAACATTTAATCCGGCACCAATATGAAAAGCAAGCTGAGTTTCAGCCGTACCTATAGCAGTAAGTGCCGCAATTGTGGCAATCTGTCTCATTTTAACATCTAAATTTTTTCTGCTGTAAATATCCCCATAACCATACGCAACGATATATTCAACCATATCTGGAGCAGTATCATCCAGGTTATCCTTTAATATCTGCACCTGATCACTTTTTAACTTAGATAACTCTTCAGATCCAGTAGAAAATCTATCTCCACTTTTATCATTCTTAACAGGAGTTACAGTTATGTTTCGATCCTTTACAACTTCCTTCAGCACATTAACTGCATTTAATGAGCTTGGAAACCCGCTGTAACTCGACATCTGTATTATAACTTCCATAATTTCTTCTACAGAACACCCCACGTTTAGTGCCCCATTGATATGGACTTTTAATTGAGGTGCAGCATTTCCCATTGCAGTTAATGCCGCTACAACTGCAATCTCTTTTTGCCTTAAATCAGTGCCGTCTCTAGAATAAATATCTCCAAACCCATATTCAATAATATATTTACCTAAATCAGGAGCAATATCTTTTAAACTTTCTAACACTACTTCTCCTGCCTTTCCATCAACTTCTTCTAATTTTGACCATCCTCTTTCATATCTATCATTTTCCATCGTATTATGCTCCAAATTTTCTAATGTTATTAATAATACCCGTGCTACCACTTATAATTATCGGTTTCCCAATATCGGATATACGATAGATAGAAAAAATTATTTAATTGAACACCAAATATACCAGCATGAAATGTTGTGAAATGAAAGGCTATTTAACATACCTCATACTATGGATTATAGGTAAAAATAGCATGAACGGGGCTGAAATTGGCAGAGAATTGGAAAAACGGAGAGGTACAAAACCAAGTCCCGGCACTATATATCCCGCACTTAAGGAATTGAAAAAAAAAGGCCTGATTGAAATTGACGAAAATAAAAATTATTCTTTAACTCCAGAAGGTAAAAAAGAGTTAAAATCATCCTGTAAATTTTTCTGCAATATATTTTACGATATAAAAGAAATGTCGGATTTTTGTGAATAGACCTAAAAATTTAAAGAATATACTTACTTAAATAAGATTATTTCAAAAGGATCTGATCTTAAACAAAGAAAATCAAAATATGAGGATTTGCAGCAGAGCGTTCTACCATCAACTAATAGGATGAACATTTAGCTCTACTAAAATCCTTTCCCTTTCCTTTTTAAGTTCTTCCACTAATTTCTCATCACAATCTTCTTTTTTCTCTAAATATGCAAGTGTCATGGTTATAGCTTCAAGATACGCTTCGTTTGGATTTACAGACATATAAAAACCCCTTTAATATCAATATTAAATTTTAAAATTATATAGTTAATTGAATTATTTAAAAATTACTAACAGAATAAACAAACCGATAACATATCTGCAATTAAAGAATTTACTTATTTTAAATATAAATTTAAAATTATAAGCATTAATTAACTTGATTATTATATCTATTCTCCGCTTCCTCTTTTAAAGCTTGGTTCATCATTTCAAAACCAGATTCTGTATCTTTTAGTGTTCCAGAGAAAAATGGAACAAACAAGCCGCTGAATCTTTCTTTTTGTATAAATAACACTTTATTTCCACTTATTTCATCAATAACTAAACTATGCTCACCGTCGAACAGTTTTGGAATCCAAAAATTCCCCAACCACCTTAATTCTCTTTCTGGATTATAAGTTAATATTTTAGGACTAAATTTCATCCCATTTGAATTAGGAGGGATTATAAAAACTTCAATTTGCGCCCCTTCCTGCAGTTTTCCAGATATTTTCCGGATAAATGGGTTCCATCTCGAAAAATCATCGAAGTCTGTGAGAATACTCCAAACAACACTTGCAGAAGCGTTTATTTCGATTTCCGTATAGATCTCCTTCATAACATATAATATAATTATTATTAATCAAATAATTTGCTGACAATAAAAAAAAAGAATTTAAATTTAATTTTCTAACTCTTTGGCTCCATGTCCCTCATCATGAAAAATGCAAATTTCATGATTAATGGTGCAAATATCTTTTTTAAAGGACTTACATTAATATCATAAAAAAATTCGCCCTTATCTTTATAAAATTCAAGATCTGCTGGAAGATATCCCAGTTTAGAAGTTTCCTTCAAGAATCTAAAGTGCATGTACTGCATGAAATTTGGCGGCTGCCTTCCTTCCTGAAGTTTCTGGTAAAATTCCTCAGCTGCTTTACTTATGTTTTTCTCATTCTTTTTCTGGAGAGCATCAGACTGAGGCCACGGCGGGGTTATCACACTAAGTTCAACTGGAGTTCCAAATCCCCAGATTTGAAGCTTTTTAAGGTAGTCAATGGTCTCCTTTAACCCTCCCCCTGCACTGGTGGCTAAAACCATAAGTTTTTGATCAAAAAAGCGGGGCCTGTGGAAAACAAATGCAAATCTATCTATAAAATTCTTCATAAACCCGCTTACATTTTCACAGTATACAGGGGACGCGAGTATTACACCATCCGCCTCAAACATTTTATTTTCAATTTCCGCCCGACTATCTTTTATAGGGCATAATTCTTCACCTCTTTTAACGCAGTTAAAACATCCATTACACATCTTCAAATCTGCGTCTTTTAAAAATAAATACTCAAACTCAATGTTGCCCATTTGTTTCATTCTTTCTTCGACTTCCCTAGTAACTTTATAAGTGTTCCCATTCTTCTTAGGGCTCCCCATTATTGCAAGTATCCTCATTTAACCGCCTTCCATTTTTTTTATAATTATTGTTACATCGTTATTTCATTTATTAATCCCATATTTTTCAGATATCTTTCCTGCCACCCTACATGCCATAGCTGAAGCAAGTAATATTGTAGGTAAACCCTGCGAACGAGGTGCCAGTGATAAATCAGCTGCCCATAAACCTTCTGACAGCCATGAAGGCTTCATTAAATCAACATCATCTTTAGTAAGCGGTGCAGTGCCGCCCAGATGTCCTCCATTATGCACACCATTAACATAGGGGCCCGAAACACCAGCATATTCCATAATTTTTTTAGCTTCTCCAATCGCATCATCAAGACGGGCATAATCCTCTTTTTTTATGGTTTTATGCACTTTTCCATCTGCAAAAACTGCCCCCTCTTCTATATCTGCAAGTTTTACCATTACGCCGACTCTATCTTCTATAGATACATTTCTCCATGGTTTATGGAACCAGTGGGAAAGGATATCTAAATAAGGAGAGAGAATATAATCTTCATGCTTTGTATACCACACCATAGGTGGTTCTTTAATCTGATTTCCCCCTTTAAGAACTCCTCCCAATGTAAGGACGATATCAACCCATAAATTATCTTTAGCCGGCAGGCTTGATGCTTTTAATATCTGTGCTGTTCCAATTCCACCTGCAGCTAAAACTACAATATCTGATTTAATAGCCTTCGATCCTACAATAACTCCCTTAGCCTGGCCTTTTTCTATTATAACTTTTTTAACGGGCGAAGAAGTATATAACTTAGCGCCTGCATCAACTGCATCATTTAAAAACCTTCGAGAGTCCCACCGAGCGCCAGTAGTACATCCAAGTTCGCATAATCCGCAGGATACACATTTAATTGAATCAACAGCTTTAGGAGTGGCCTTTGGTTCTAATCCAAGTTTTTGAGCGGCTTCAAACATCTTTTCTGTTACAGGCTGCCACCTTTTCCGGGGAAATTCAGTTACGCCAATATCTTTTTCAATTTTTTCAAATTCAGGACTAAGATCTAAGCCTATTTCCTTTAAACCATGGTCTGCACGCACTATGTTACCGCATGAAAGTACAGTAGAGCCACCAGTGGTCATACCCCTAACAAGTACAAGATCATCCGATGAACGCATAGTGTCCATAGGTGGAAACATTCTCGTGATTGTTTTTTCATTTCCTAAAAGGCCGGTTCTCCTAAGAGGACCTGCTACCTGTAAAAGCCGTCTGAAAGGTTTAAATTCTTTTCCTGCTTCCAGAATTATTACTTCAAATCCAGCATTCACTAATTCACGTGCCGCTGTCGCCCCTCCAGCTCCAGTTCCTACCACTATTGCCCTCATATTTTTACCTCATTTATACAAGCTATACACTCAGGTGCTCCTTCAGTAATTCTTTCTTTAAATCGCATGCCCATATTTTTATTTAAACCGTACACTACCCCTTCATCTGCAGCACTTAAAATCATGCAGGACTCTGGAGAATAATATTTAGATAAAGAACACCTATTTACAATCATAAACATGTTTCCTTCTTTATTTTCTATTTTAAACTCTATTCCAAGTATTTTGTAAAGTATTCCCGCTGCAAGTTCAAGATCATTGAAATTATCTCCTACTCCAAGTTTTCGGCGGGCTTCCTGCCCTAATTTAAAACCAACTTCAAACATGGATTTTCTTCCAATTTTAACGGCTTTTTCACATCCTAACTCTTGAATTAATATTTTAACACGTTTATTATGTGCCATAGCCATTGAAGATCTTCTCTGCCCAAGTTTTCCCTTTGAAATTTCATGATTTTTAATAAATGTTTCCATTTTTGAAGGTGCATACTCTTTTAAAAGATCATCAAGCCCATTTATCGTTTTTCGAGATACATTGTCCAGTTCTCTCCTTAAAATGAAATCTGGAAGCCAAATTGAGGCAAGTTTTAGCCGGAAGCTCATAAATCCACCCCAATACTGCCAAAATGTAATATACTGTCAGGTTTAGTTCCAGATCCATAAATAAAATTAATAATGTCTTCATAACGCTTTGAAATAGATTTTCTTTTAAGTTTGAGGTTTGCAGTTAAATCAGTGCCTATTGAAAGATCATTATTTAAAACAACCCATTTTTTAATTTCTTCTGGACGAGAAAGTTGAGTATTTATTTCACTGATAGCTTCATCGATTCCTTCAAGATTTGACTCTGCCCATAAAAAAGCACTGCAGTAAGGCTTTCCATCACCAATTACCATGGCTTCTTCGATCCCAGAGATATTTTTAAGCATCACTTCGATTTTGAGGGGGCTTATTGTTTTCCCATAAGAATTAACCAGGACTTCCTTTCTACGGCCTGTAATTACAAGACTGTCTTCAGGGGTTTCATAGCCCAGATCACCAGTATGGAGCCATCCATCCTCTAAAGAATCCGAATCATCTTTAAAATAGCCCGACATTACCTGTGGTCCATTTATCAGTATTTCACCGTCCCCATCTATTTTAATATATGTATCAGGGAGAGGTTTACCTACTGTCCCTATTCTATTTTTTCCAACTCTGTTAATGGTTATAAGCGGCGCTTCGGTTAATCCATAGGCATTATGAACTTCAATACCCAGTTCATGATAGTATTTGAGTAGTTCATCACTTACAGGTGCAGAACCAACGATTAATTGAGCACACCGATCCAGGCCTGCCCTTTTAAGAATTTCCCTCCGGATTAATTTTCCCAGAACTGTCTTCAAGATTCCAGAAGAATTAAGGTAAATCTGCCCTATTTTGGATTCCAATACATTGCACCATACCTTTTCATAGAAACGTGGCACTGAAAAGAATACATTGGGCCTCACTTTCTGAAGAGATTCTTCAAGATCATGAAAATTTTCCAGAAAATAGAGGTTTAAAGATGCAGGAGCATAATAAGGAGCATAAGTTCCCATAATTCCCTCCACCACATGGTTCATCGGAAGAAACGAAAGGTAAGATATTTCACCGGTTCTATTCTTCCAAAGGGGCATAGAAGCTATGAATTCTGCCATCCAACGGAGGTTCCCGTGAGTGAACATAACTCCCCTAGGTTTTCCAGTTGTTCCAGAAGTATAACGTATAGTGGCAGTATCATCAAAGTTTAAAGGAACATCTATCATTTTATTTATTGTTTCGCCTTTTTTTAGGAATTCTTCCCATGAAACAATCTGTGAGCTATTATTTATACTTTGCCTGCATAGTGCGATGACTGAAATATGAGCATCAAATTCCTTTAAATCATCTAAAATTTGAGGAGTACCTGCAAAAAGAATTTTCGCACTGCTGTCGTCCAGTATTTCCTTAATTTCATTTAAAGGGCTCGTATAATAAATAGGTACGCTTACTGCGCCTATAATACCAATTGCAATATCTAATATGAGATACTTTGTACTGTTATAACCAGCCACTGCTACTTTATCTCCCTTGTTAACTCCCATGCTCTGAAGGGCTTTTGAAGCAGATATTATGTTTTGATAAATGTCAGTTGCACTGGATTCTTTAATTTCACCTTTAACGATGTCATAATATTTAACAGGCCTGCTGTTCCTTTGAAGTCTGAATAAAACCTGTTCATGAACTGTACGATCAGATCTATGTAAGAAACCATGATAAACAGCGAATTCAAGGAGTTTAGGTAGGAAATTCTGCCATTTATATCTATATGGCCCCATTATTTCCCCGGCATTATCTCTCAAGTATTCTCTATTTTCATTAAAATAAGGAGAAAGAGTATTCACTGTTTCAAGTAATTTACCTGTTCCTTTTCCAAATAAATAGGCGTTAGATGAGATTTTTTGGAGTAATGAGGTATTTAATGGCATGTAAATTGGAGTACTAATCTTAATATCCATATTCTCATCACTCCATTTCCTTACAAATTCAATAAGTTCTTCAAGGGTAGGGAGTGATTCAACAGGTGCAGTTAAGTGAAAAGTCTTATTTACAGCCTCCCGATCAAAAGTAAGCTTTACAATTGAATCTGCAACGTAATCTACAGGCACTAAATTTATTTTCATTGATCTGGAAACAGGAATTATTTTTAATTTTCCGCTTAAATAAAGCCTGAGAGGCACATATACAGTATTAAATGTTTTAATGTATCCTGTAGAAGAATCACCTACAATCATACTTGGACGAAAGATAGATACCTCAAATCCAGATTTTCTCACAAGGACCTCACTTTCAAACTTGGTCTTTTCATAATCACTTAAAAACCCATATTTTGAGGTCAAAGAATCCTCAGATACAACGCCTTTTTTTCCACCTGCAACATAAGCTGTAGATACATGAGAAAATCTTTCTAATCCATGGTCTTCATGAGCTAACTGAGCTAATTTGAGCATATTTTCAGTTCCATGCACGTTGATTTTCTGGAGTTCCTCAAGGGAAGATTTTAATTTCCAGTCTGCAGCCGTGTGAATTATATGAGTAACCGTTTGAATCAGGTTTTTATATTCCTGATTTTCTATTCCTAATTCAGTTCGGGTAATATCCCCATTTAATACATGAATTCTATTACCTAATTCATCCAAAAGTTCTGGAAATTCCCACCATGCTCGAGAAAGCCTGTTTGTAGCATGTTGTTTATCATTACCCCTTATTAAAGCTATAATTTTATAGTTATAACTCCTGAGAAGTCTTAGGGCAACTTGAGTACCTAAAAATCCATTTGCCCCTGTTAAAAGTACAACTTTATTCATGTTTTCACTTTCCACCCTCTCTCCTGGAGAAAACCCTTAAGAATTTCGGGGTTTTTATGAGCACGGCCAATGTGCTGAATGAACCCATCTTTCAGTAGTCCCTGTTGTGTTTTGGGATTCTCAAGCAGTTCATTAACTTTCTCCTTTAATTTGTACCAGATTTCAGACGACATGTAATCTAATAAATAATTTTCTAACCCCAATTCTTTATAAAATCCTCTAAGACGAGTATCATGTCCTATAGCTATCTGTGGAACCTGAGCTTCAAGCGATAAGACACCGGCATGATAACGAGAAGTTACAAGAAGTTCAAGACTCCTGAGGATATTTGTCATTGTAGATGCATTGTACTTTCTTGATGAAAATATCTTTACCATTTCAGGCTTCTTCATTTTGTTTTTTATACATACAGCCAGTGGTTCATCCAGTTCTTCCATACAAATTAATGCCACCCTTTTACCATATTTTTCAATTATACGGTCCGCTTCTTCAGCCCATTTAAGAGCTAATTGTTCGCTTCCATCAACTCTCGATTTTGAACGTGAATAATAGTAAGGCCACTTATACAGGTTCTCCTTTTTGCCCCATGGCCGCATCACCACTGGCCACAAATAAAAATCAATTGGTGCCAGACCCACCACTCCCGAATCTAATTCTGGCCATATTTCCTTTAAAATTTCATCATCTTCTTTTTCAGTTTTGAATGTAAATGCACAATCAGCCGTTGTCCTGATAGGAGCTTTAACCCCTATTTTTTGGAGTTCATGGGCTGCGGATTCAGTTCTAGTTAAAATCAGATCAGTTTTGCTGGCTTCTCGTTTAACTAACCACCGGTTAAAAGAAGATAAATGACCTACATCCACTGCATATGCAATACTTGGCTTTTTAAAATCTTTTGCACATTTAGTAGCCCATAAAAAAGCCCATAAAAGCGCTGAAGTCCATGTATCCATGTAACAGCTCCCCTCAATCAGCAAGAGAACATCATGTTCTTTAACCAATTTCCTTATATCAAAAAAGAAAATCGAAGATATTGGAGCAACCTTCAAAAACTTGTCCTCTTTAAGGTAACGTTCTAAATTTTCTTTATTTAATGTTGGAACAGTAATAAGGGCTTTATTACCAAGAATTACCCTTATATCCTCAATTATAGCAAGTAATCTTGCTTCAGATCCCGTGTTATTGGCACCGTTGTATCCAAGTAAAAGAACTTTAAGATTTTTCTTCATGATAAATTCCCGATATCGTTATTTTTAAAATTGTTCAACAAATATAAATAGGTTAACATAAACTCGCAGCATAGTTGCAATAATAAACGACTAATCATTTTCCACGAAATAAGATTACTTAATGAACAATTCATCAACTCTAAATTGTATAAGACAGTGGTTCTACATGATTCAATTTATCAGTGTGGAGTAGCGTCATTAACTGGTTTAAATTAATAGAAGTTGGGAAACCTTTTTCGTCCCAGTGGTTTTTACAGCTAGAATAATCTAAAAGAACGCACTGTGCAGGAATTCCAAGAGATACTGCTTTCCATCCACCTGCAATTAAGTTAGGTACACATGCAACACCTATAATTCCCAGTTCATTTCTGTCTTCTTCTGTACTTTTTGAAAATGCAGAAGATTCATGGGAAACTATATAAACTTCAAAGTCGTGTTCATCACCCATTTTCGTTAATTCATTTACATTACAATTTTTTGAGCATCCCATACATTTTAACCCAAGATCAGTATCTTGTGCTCTACATTTGGCCCTTGCAGAGTATTTCATACAGCCAGGTAAGATTATAGCCTTTCTTGGTCTTTTTTCAAATTCTTTTCTAAATGAACGGTTCATGATTTCTGCTCCGACCATGTTCAGATGATATTCCACTTCCCTTCGGCCGCAAAAAATCACATCTTCTTGAAAAAGGTGTTCGTGATGTTTTTCAGCTAAAAATTTGTTTACATTTGCTGTGTACTGGCCAAGAACAAGTTTACTTTTGTATTCAAACCAGTCCGCAAATAGAAAAGCATTTGCTAAATACTGCGAAGCGATTTCAGGATCTTTAGCATTTAAAAAGTCTTTCCAAATTTCTAAACGTTTTAATTCCTGGTTAAAATCTCCTGCTGCCTTAAGATATGCTAAAATCTTTTTAAAGTTGACTACAGTTAAATCAGGTGAATCACTATTTTCAGATAGTAGAAATGGTTTCATTATCATTCCACGTATAATATCTATAGTTTCTTTTGCTGGCTCGTTTTGATTACGTTCTTTAACCAAGTTTTCCAGTATTTTTTGTGGATTTTTATCCAAATTAGCAGCCTTTGCACTGTACACTCTCCAGAATACTCCAAGCATTAAAAATTCAAATACATATTCATTGTAGCTGCTTATTTTACCCATATTAGTTTCTTCAATGTAGGACATGAAATCTGATATTACCTGTGTTTCAAAACCTTCAAATCCATTTAAAACATCATCTGCAAATGAGTTAATCTCATTATAATACTTATTAGAATTTTTTTGATTTCCTTTAAGAGAATACGTGATAGTTTCCATTTTAATAGCTCCTAAACCTTTATAGCTTTCAAAAGGAATTCTGCATGGTTATTCATCTTGTCCAAAGCTAGATCCATAAATGAATCAAAGTCTTCATCATATTTTAAGACAAAATACTCAAAGAAGAGGTATATCGCAAATGAAAAATATTCATACGCCAGTGTTCTGGGATTAAATGGCTTTATAAACCCTTTTTCTATCATTTTAGTGAAAATAGCTTCCCAAAAATTTATCGGTTCTTCTAAAAGCTCTTTTTTGTAGAAATTCCTTATTTTTTCATTATGATACATCTCAATAGAAACTAAACGCCAGATTTTTTCCATTTTAGGAGTATTAACCTGTTCTATAAATATCCGGGCCCCTACTTCAAAAAACACTTCAGGACCCTGATCCATTAATAAATCCCCTTCTTCTTCAGGCGGACCGCTTTGCTGAAGTTCAAACATGAAATAATCAATGATAGCATCTAATATCGCCTCTTTATTCCGATAATGATTGTATATTGAACTTTCCCTTATTCCAACCTCTCTTGCAATTTCACGAACTGAAACTCCATCAAATCCTTTTTGTGAGAAAAGATCGAGGGATACATCAAATATTTTTTCTTTAGTTGATTTTTTTTCAGTTTTTGAGTCAGTAGCTTGATTTTTCATAAAATTCCATCCCATTTAACTAACGTTCGTTAGCTTCTGAATATACCTGTATATGTTCTACTATTTAAAGCTAACGAACGAACGTTAGTACACCGCAGTTTGAACCCATAAAAAAAATGAACTGGTAAGGGTAAATTAGCTTAAAAATGAATAATGCCATTATATTTCCATAATTTTAAGTTTAAATATTTGCATACGCAAAAATAAGGTCATAAATACGCCAAATATGTGAAATAAACTGAATAAATCTCTTTAAATTATTTAAATATCCTCAATTTTAGGGATTTACCAGATTGTCAGTGGAAACATATTTACATAAAAAGATACATAATAGTAATCAGGTAGTTTTTTTTAATATTTTAAATATACCTCATTAAAACTGTAAAATTTGAAAATTGATTCTAAAATTGATTATTGACACGAAATTAGGAAAAAAAATCAATGGGGACATATTCATCTAAAATAAGTTTAGGAGGGAACAAAGTAATGGATATAAACCAATTAAATAGTAAAAGGAATGACATATTAGGGGAATTAAAGGCATATGAGGAACTCCAACTTGGATTAGAACAAATAAGTAAATATAATAGGGAAAATCACACAAACGACCAGTTAAAAGTATATACTACTGCCTACGAACCACATCTTGAAGAAATAACAGAATTAAGTGTTGCAGAAAAGATTGAAAAATTAACCAACAATCTGTTAACATTATCCGAAAAAATTAACACTCTAAAGATGAATTCCAAATAATCTAGCCTGATTTATGTTTATGGGAACAGATTGTAAATTCTTCATCTTTTAATTCAACTGAATATTTAACCAAATACTGTTTTTGCCCCGTTTCAGTCATTACCAGATATACGTCCACCCCTTCATCACTGATTATCATCTGATTATAACATGGACGTGCATCACCGCGTAATTTTCAGTAGTTGCCGTTCCAGAATTCAATACTACCCTATTTTCCATTGTCCACCTATTGGAACATGTTTTTCGTTTAAAAAGTAGATTATAATCTATTGCTAATTAGTGTACTAATCTGCAAAATTTAATATTTGTTTTAAAATGCATTAAACACATAACACCTCAATAACCTCTTTTTTATAAATAAAGTTATTATAATTTCAATTTTTAAATTTCAATTAGATTAATTCATTGAAAAAAACCAATTAATTATAATAACAATTTTTTATATTAAAATAAATTAAAATATGATTATACCCATAATAAATGAAAGATAGCCATGAGAAGAAGTGATAAAGAAATAAAAGATAAAAAATGCATAGAATGGATACTAAAAAAAGCAACAGTATGTCGAATTGCCCTTTGTGACAGTGAAATCCCCTATATTGTGCCTATGACCTTTGGATTTGAAGAAAACAGCATTTATCTTCATTCAGCACGTGAAGGGTTAAAAATTGACATAATAAGAAAAAACAACCAAATCTGTTTTGAAGCAGACATTGAAACAGAAATTTTAACTGCAGATAATGCCTGCAGCTGGGGAATGAAATATTACAGTGTAATTGGTTTTGGAAAGGCTCATTTTATAGAAAATGAAAAGCAAAAAAAAGATGCATTAGATATAATAATGCAAAAATACAGTAACAAACCAAATGAAACATTTGAATATTCAAAATCAGCTCTTGATAAAACCACTGCAATTAAAGTGGAAATTGAGAGTTTAACAGGGAAAAAATCAGGATATTAGTGATTAGATGAATATAATAGTAGTTTTAGGTCATCCTACAAAAGGAAGCTTTAATCATGCCATTGCAGATACCGTGGCATTCAAATTACGTGAAAATGGTCATGAAGTAACATATCATGATCTGTATACTGAAAAATTTGATCCATTACTTTTAGGTGAAGAAATCCCTAAAAATGCAGAATTAGACCCTAATATTGAAAAACACTGCAAAGAAATTAGAGATGCAGATGGAATAATTATCATACATCCCAATTGGTGGGGACAGCCTCCAGCTATTTTAAAAGGTTACATAGATCGAATAATACGTGCAGGGGTGGCTTATGAGTTTTTAGAAGGTGATAATGGAGAAGGAGTCCCAAATGGCCTGTTAAAAGCTGAAACTGCCATTGTATTTAACACGTCCAATACACCAGAGAAAAGAGAACTGGACGTATTTGGCGATCCACTTGAGACAATCTGGAAAAACTGTATCTTTGACTTATGTGGTGTGAAAAATTTTTACAGGAAAATGTATGGAGTCATTGTTACAAGTAGCACAAATGAACGGCAGTTATGGCTTGAAGATGTTGAAAAAACTGTTGATAAATATTTCCCACCAGAAAAATGAAAATTACATCAAATTATGAGGAATTAAAATGGCAGAACTACCCGAAATTATGGTTTTAAGCAGGCAGATGAATGATGAGCTGAAATCCAAAGGAATTAAATCAGTTGATGTAATACAGGAAAAATGCCTGAATATGGACGTTGGCAGTTTTAAAGAGAGAATAACTGGTAAAACTATTAAAAAAGTGTATAATAAAGGAAAATGGATCTTTTTTGAACTTACAGATAGCTACCATCTTTTATTGAACCTCGGAATGGGAGCAGACATCCTATATCATAATCTTGATGAATGTTCCGCAGAAGAATACCAGTGCCGTTTTAATTTTACAGATAATTCAGGGTTTACATGCAAGTTCTGGTGGTTTGGACATATAGATCTAGTCTCAGATAAAGAACTTTCAGAGCATAAAGCAACCCAAGATATAGCTATTTCCCCGTTAGATTCTAATTTTACTCTTGATTACTTTAAAAAAGTCTGCAGTGGTCGGGCTATGATTAAAAATATAATTTTAAATCAGAAGAAAATTGGAGGAATCGGAAATGTTTATATTCATGATATCCTTTTTAAATCAAAACTTCATCCCAAAAAAACGGCCAATTCTTTAGAACCATCACAAATCAATGATCTATTCCAAATTATGGTAGAAAATCTTAAATATTCACTTGATAAAAAAGGACTGGCATATGAAAAAGATTTTTACGGGAAAAATGGAGAATTCAGTAAAGATTACTTTTTAGTAGCATACAAAGAAGGAGAAAAATGTCCCGATTGCGGCAAAATCATTGAAAAAATAAAAACAGGAAGTACATCTTCTTATATCTGCCCAGAGTGCCAGAAGCTATAGAAATTTAGTGCTACCTAAAGAAGACATGGGTAATTTATTAACTTATAAGTGATAGAGTTCAATATTAATTGAAAAATTACACTTCTTACATTTAAAAAATAAGTTTAAAATTCAGTATTTTAGTGAACAAGATGCTTATTAACCTCTAAAATTTATATAATTAGTTGAATAGATTTAATCATATTTAAAACAAGATTATAATTAGTAATTTAATTATTCATTACAAATTCATTATTATTATGTGATTCAAATGGAAAAGATTGCAATTACAATAAAATCTGTAAATAAACCAGGTGTTTTGAGGGATATTACAGATTTAATGGCAAAATGCGGGATAAATATTATATATACTCATCTTTTTGTGGAAAAAGATGAATCTGCTTCAGTATATATGGAACTAGAAGATGTTAAGAACAGGGAAGAACTTAAAAAGAATATTTTGAAGTTTGAAGCTGTTGATCACATCGAAATTCATCCTTCCTTAACTGAAATATACGGAAAAAGGATCATAATAATTGGAGGAGGAGCTCAGGTTGCTCAGGTTGCCCAAGGGGCCATAACTGAGGCAGATCGGCATAATATAAGGGGCGAACGCATTAGTGTCGATACAATACCCCTTGTAGGAGAAGAAGAACTTGCAGATGCAGTGTATGCTGCAGGAAGACTTCCAAGGGTAGAAGCACTGGTTCTTGCAGGATCACTTATGGGTGGTAAAATTTCAGACGCAGTTGCAGAAATTAAAGAAGATCACGGCGTAATTGTAATAAGCCTTAATATGCCAGGAAGTGTTGTAAAAAATGCAGATTTAGTGGTAACAGACCCTGTTCAAGCAGGCGTTATGGCAGTTATGGCTGTTGCAGATACTGCAGTTTTTAATATAAAAAAGGTTAAAGGAAAAAAATTTTAATTTTAAAAAAAAGATTAACTCATCTCTATTGCCCTAATCAATATGCTAGCGGTGTTTTTAAGCTCTGGATCTTTTATATCTCCACTTTCTCTTATTTGAAGCGCCATTTTAAGGACCTTACTCACATCATCCGGTTTAAGATTTTCGGCCATTTCAAGATAGGTTTGATCCCTGTCTGTATCTACTTTAATTTTCTCTTTGTCTATCAGTTCCAGCATGACTTTGCACGCACCCATTACATCTCCACTTCCAGCACTTTCTTCACATTTTTTCACAAGTTCAACAGATTTGGAATCCATCTTTTATCACCAATTATATATATTGTGTTATAATTGGATTTATAGATGATTATTACTCAAAATGAGTTAAATAATATTTAATAAAGATTTTTATTCCAATATAATGATTATAAAAAGTTAATTTAGTAAAAATAATGATTTAATAGGTTATATTCATAAATAAAAAAATATAAGTAGGTTTATTTAGTTTAATCTGCTAAAGCATTTCTATTGCTCTAATTAGTCTTGCTGCAGCATTTCTAACATCAGTATCATCTATGTCTCCACTGTCCCTTACTATAAATGCAATTCTAAGAACCTGTGGTACGTCTTCCTTCTTAATATTTTGAGCCATTTGAATATATGACTCTCCAGGCTCGTCTTTGAGCACCACATTTCCGCGATCCATTTCTTCTAAAAGGACCTGACATGCACCCATTGTGCTTGTGTCTACTTCTTTATCTTCACATTTTCTTATTAAGCTTTTAGCATTTTCATCAAGAGGTATCTGTTTCATATTACCACATTCCCAATTTTAAATAAATATTATCAGAATCTAAAGTGATTCAATAGCTCTAATTAACCTATTAACCGCTATTTTAAGCTCAGGTTCAATTTTATTTCTTTAATTTTAAATGCCATTATAAGGATTTTAGTGACGTCTTCAGGTTTAATATTTTGAGCCATTTCAATGTAAGATTCATCTGACCTGCATTCATTAGTAAAGCCTATGTCTCACCTATCTATTTCTTCAAGAAGAATCCTGCATGCCCCCATAACAGTCGTATCTACTCCTTTATCCTCACATTTTTTATCAATTTTAATGCATTTTCATCAAAATGTAATTTCTTGTGAGCATATCATCAGTATGAGTAGCCCATTTAGAAATATAAAATAGAGTTAAAACTGTTCTATGGCCCTAATTAACCTGTTTGCAGCAATTTTCATTTCAGGACTTACATTTGGTCGCTCCTTGATTTTAAATGCCATCTTAAGAACATTTGGTACATCTTCAGGTGCAATATTTTGAGCCATCTGAATGTATGATTCATCTGGTTTGTCTTCACCTAAGTCTATTTCTCCCCTATCCATTTCTTCAAGAAGGACAGTGCAAGCACCCATAACGCTTGTATCTACTTCCTTATCTTCGCATTTTTTTATCAGCTTTAACGCATTTTCATCCAGTTCCATATTACCACCATTATTTTATTTGATCCTCAAATGATTTAAATTTAATACTTATTGAATAAATCATATTATTATTTAAAGCATTAGAACTTGATTAATACTTTATCAAAAATTCTAAATACAACAAAAAACAAAATCTATATTGAAAAAATGATTCTAACAATTTAAATAAATATTAAAGCATTTTATATCATTTTTATTAGATAAAAATGATTTATAACTCATTAAAATATCTACTTCTTACTATACTATAAAATTTACACATAAAATAATATGGGAGGTAATTAAGTGAAAAAATACCGTTGTTTAGCATGTGAATATGTATATGACCCTAAAAAAGGAGATCCAGATAATGGAATAGACCCTGGAACTGCTTTTGAGGACCTACCAGATGATTGGATATGTCCAGTATGCGGGGTGGGAAAGGATCAGTTTGAAGCAATGGAAGAAGAAGAAAAAAAAGAAGTTAAAAAAGAAGAACAGGAAATGTTCTGCTATCAATGCTCCCAAACAGCGAGAGGAACCGGTTGTACTATACAAGGAGTGTGTGGAAAAAGTGCTACAGCTGCAAGGCTCCAAGATAACTTATTATTTGCAATCAAAGGAATATCCGCCTATCTTTACCATGCCCGAGAACTTGGATATACAGACCCTGAAGTAGATGCATTCATGGAAAGAGGTTTTTACTCAACTCTTACCAATGTCAATATTGACGTTCCAGAGCTAATAAATCTGGCCCTTGAAGCAGGAAAAATGAATATTAAAACAATGCGGCTTCTTAAAACTGCATTAATCGAAACTTATGGAGAACCAACCCCCGTCCAGGTTAGTACCGGGACAAAAAAAGGTAAAGGGATAGTTGCAACCGGCCACAACCTTAAAGCACTAGAAGAAGTGTTAAAACAGACCGAAGGAACTGGAATAAATGTTTATACACATTCAGAACTCCTTCCAGCACATGGATACCCTAAATTAAGGAAATATAAACACCTTGCAGGTCAACTTGGTAAATCCTGGTTTGATCAGAGGGAAGTATTTTCAAAATATCCCGTCGCAATCCTTGGAACATCAAACTGCGTACTGCCTCCAAGAGATGATTATAAAGACAGGATGTTTACTACAGGAGTTGCTAGATTAACTGGCGTGCAGCATATTGATGGTTACGACTTCTCATCACTTATTGAAAAAGCTAAATCATTACCTGAACTCCCAGAGGAACCTGGAGACACAATTTATTCAACCGGATTTGGAGCATCAACAGTCCTTTCACTCGCACCGAAGATTAAAGAACTCGTAGAAGCAGGAAAAATAAGGAGATTCTTCCTGGTTGGAGGATGTGACGCCCCACTTGCAAAATCACCATATTATACCGAATTTGTGCAGAAATTACCTAAGGACACAGTTGTTTTAACCCTTGCCTGCGGCAAATTCAGAATGAACCAGCTGCCTCTCGGAGATATTGAAGGAATTCCGCGTTTAATAGATATAGGGCAATGTAATGATGCAATAGTAGGTATTGACATTGTAACTGCACTTTCAGACCTCTTCGGGCTTGAAATAAATGAACTTCCATTAACCATTGTTTTAAGCTGGATGGAACAGAAAGCAGCAGCAATCCTGTGGAGTTTACTGTACCTTGGAATTAAAGGAATTTATCTGGGCCCAATAGCTCCAGCATGGGTAAATGAAGACATCATGAATTTCCTTGTTGAAAACTACGACATCAAACCAATTAGTACTCCTGAAAAAGATATTAAAGAGATTTTAGGGTAATTAAACCCTCACTCGAAAATCAAGATTTTCCATGCCCCAACACATTTTGTGTTAGGGGTCACATTTTCCCGCATAATTTGTTCTATTCAATACGAAAAATATTTTTATTACCTGCTTTAATAATTAATAAGGTGATTTAAATGACAGATGATCCCAACATTGACAAGGAGTTTGAAGCCCAGTTAAAAGGTAAAATGGGCTGGAAATGTGCCTGTTCTCTAGATATTGTTGATAATGAATCCACCCTCAGATCTGTTACGTGTAAAAAGTGTGGTAAAACCTTTAAAACTAATAGAGATACAGAATTTTGCTTTAAATGTGCAAAATAAAATTTTTAATTAAATTTTAGGTGAAAACATGGCAAAGGTAGAACTGGAAAGGATGATGTGTATATCCTGTGGAAACTGTATTGATATATGCCCCGACTTCTTTGAATTTGCTGATGACGGGCTTTCCCATTTAAAAGCACTGGAAAATACAGAAGAAACTGAAGAAATAGAAGTTGAAGACCCAGCTTGCTGCACACAAGCAGAAGAGCTCTGCCCTGTAAGTATCATACATGTTTATGATTAAGTTCAGGAGGGTAAAAAATGGAAGATATTAAAGGAAAAGTATTAAAAACTGCGGATTTAATTGAATACCAGGATGGTTCTGTTGTAAGCCGTGAGATAATAAGAAAAGACACAGGTACAGTAACCATATTTGCTTTTGATAAAGGGGAAGGGCTAAGCGAGCACACAGCCCCCTTTGACGCCATGGTTCAAATTATAGACGGTAAAGCCGAAATCACTATCTCAGGCAATAAAAATGTCTTAGAAACAGGTGAAATGATTATAATGCCTGCAAATGAGCCCCATGCATTGACGGCACTTGAAAAATACAAAATGGTCCTGACAATGATACGGTCTTAAATTTAATAACTTTTTTTACTTTTAAAATCAACCATAATACTCACAAATATCCACATATTCACATTTTTCGCATTTATTCTTATTTAACTTGAATTCTGGAATTTCCTGCTTTTCAAACATGGTGAGCATATCATCCAACACTCCAAAAAGCTTATTATGCAAAACTGAATTAACAACAACCGGCCGCCGTTCACATATCTTAATATAATCAACAAAACCAACCAGCACTTCCTTATTAAGTTCATAATCCATAAGAACAGCGCAAGCTGCAACTTGAAGTGCATCTGCTAACCAGACACCTTTAGATGGGGGCATTCCAGTTTTAACTTCCACAGGGTAATAAACACCATTTACTACTTCAATTTTGTCAATTTTTCCCCTTAAATTAAGTTCTTCATTTTTTAAGGAAAACTCTAAAAGGGACTGCGGGAAAAACATTTCTGCAATTTCATTACCCCGTTTAGAGGTGGTGTTTAAAATCTTTTTAATTTTTAAAGATAAAAATTGAGATTCTAATTTTAGATCATCCTCTAAATCTCCACATATATTTTTTAAAGTTGAATGATCCATTTCATAGTTATTAGAGTACTTCTTTGAGACCTTTTCGATAAACAGAGGGACTTCTTTAAAGATGGTACTAAAAATATATTCCAGTTCAATATTCTCTTTTATACGCCACATGTTTTGCTTTGTAATCTCTTCATAACCCCTTCTAATCTCATGTACCAGTTTTCCATGTATCATTTCACGCGTTTGAATATTGTTCTTTTTGGTATGGTTTAAAAATGCTTTTACGGGACAGTATACAAATTCTGATATTGAAGAAACTCTGATCATTTAAAACACCGAAAAATCTCTTTTTAAGCACGATTTCATATTAATTTTTATAAAACTCATATAAATAATATAAGATATACAAAAATTTGTATGATATGACTCATTACACACCAAATAGCACTTAAAAGATTATATCAAAAAATTTTAAACACCAATTAAAAATCAAACAAATTTTACAGCTTCATGACTATTTAAAAAGGATTAATATGGCATAAATAAGTTAAAAAGAGCAGTTATTTAATTTCACGTATAGCTTCATGATAAAATTCAGTAAATTCATTGATATGTCTTGATATATATCTAATATCATCTTCTTCGCCATTTAGAGGGTTTAATTTTAAAACTATAAATAGATTTAATCTCCCTTTGTCCACAACATGTGCTTCTTCTTTATAGGTTGCCAATTTAGCTTCTATTTCATCTTTCCAATCTTTAGGTGAAACCAGGTCTGCAAAATTGAGTTCAAATCCGTCTTCTCCAAATGATCCAACAAATTCTAACATGGTAATATCTTATGATATTCCCTATTCTTATATTTTTATCATTTATGATTTAACGCAGTTACTTAATAATAATAAAAATAATATTAAAAAATTTTGTTATTTCAAATTAAATTGTAAAAAAATGAATACATTTAGTCTTCCAAAACCCGGATAAAGAGGGTATCTTCTTTGACTAAATCAAGCTCATCAATTTCTTTAACGGCGCTTCTAATATTTTTTTCAAGTGCCTCATGAGTCACCATGAAAATTGGAACTTCTCCACCTTCATTTTTCCTTCTCTGATTTACAGATTCTAAGCTGATATCATACCTGCTTAATATACCAGATATTGTATGTAAAACTCCTGGTTTGTCAAGTACAGTAAGGCGCAGGTAATATTTGGAACAGATATCTTCAATATTTTTTATTTCCATGACTTCTGTGTCTTTTGGACCGTATATGTTAGGCCGTTCCATATTTTCCATAATATCAAGACAGTCACCAACTACAGCACTTGCTGTTGGCATCATTCCCGCACCAGGCCCATATAACATAACTGGCCCAACTATATCTCCAACCAGATATACACCATTGAAAACACCATTTACAGATGCAAGAAGATGATCTGCAGAAATTAAAGTCGGGTGCACCCTTACTTCAAGCTTTCCCTCTTCAATCCTTGCAATTGCAAGGAGCTTTATAGAGTATCCCAGTTCATTTTTGATGAATTCAATATCTTCCTGTTTGATTTTACTTATACCTTCAACATGGAATTTATCTTGCTCAACATATGTTCCAAAACCTAAAATGGTAAGTATAATCAATTTTTGAGCAGTGTCATGCCCTTCAATATCAAAAGTGGGATCCTGTTCTGCATAACCCTTATCTTGAGCTTCTTTTAACACTTCATCAAAATCAAGGCCTTCTTCAGTCATTTTAGTTAAAATATAGTTTGCAGTCCCGTTTATGATACCATAAATAGATTTAATGTGGTTTGCTGCAAGCCTTTCATTTAATGGTTCAAGTAGAGGAATACCTCCCCCAACGCTGGCCTCAAAGCAAATCCGGACGTTATTGTCATTTGCAGTTTTTAAGATTTCTTCCCAGTGTTTTGCAAGTAAAGCTTTGTTTGCTGTGACCACGTGTTTTCCATGATTCATAGCTTTTAAAATGAATGTCTTTGCAGGTTCGTAGCCCCCGATAAGTTCTATTACTATATCTATTTCTGGATCTTCCAGAATATCATTGATATCAGTTGATAAAACATTTTTATCTACTGCTACGCCCCTATCCGTTTCAATATCCAGATCTACGATTCTTTTAAGCTTTATTTTTGCACCTACTTTTTGCTCCATAAGGTTCAGGTTCCGGTTGAAAGTTTCTACAACTCCTGCTCCAATTGTTCCAAACCCAATGAGCCCAACATTATAAATATCCTTCATCAAACGCCTCCCTATCAAGATAAAAATTTTAATTTTTTAAAATGATTGTAAAAGATATCAATTGTTATAATTTGACAGTTTTAAATCTTTTCTCCAAAGCAAAATCAAATTTGAAAGTTTAAGTAACTAAGCTCTATCCTTCAACTGTTAAAAATTTTGATTTTTAACGCGACAAAATCGGAGATTTTGTCAGTTTGATGTATTCATCTAAAGCTTCTCTAGTTGTGCCAACTACAAGCCTATACCTCACATTTTTATCAGTAACTTTTTCTAATTTACCCTTTGCAATTATTTCTTCACCCTCTTTTGCCTGTCCAGAATAAGTATGAGTAAATGAGGCAATTTCAGTTATATCAGCATCAGAACCTTCTAAAATGTTAACATCTTCAATTTTGTAAGTAGCGGGGTTATCAAATGCTGCTATGGCATCAGATACCTTACATTCTATCTTTACAGTGCCCAAAGATTCGTATTTTTCTTCCCCATATTTTCCTGTTATTTCATCCCAGTCACGAGTGGAAAGAATATCAAAAAGAGTACCGTCGATTACGCCTCTATTATTTTTACGTTTTTCATACCACTTGAACTCTTCATAGCTTAATGTGTCATCTTTTATTCTCTTTTCGTATAAGTGCTCCCAGTATTTGTCACTTATACTCTTCAAATCACTCTTGTCTTTAATTTCTCCAAAGGTATCCATTGCCTTCCTGTGGTTTTTAAGTCCGTAAAATACAAAATCTATATCAGAAACGGCTGGATCATATAAACCCGGCAAAATTGAACCAGAAACCCCCATTTTTGAATAAGGAATACCCGCCTGATCATGGAAGATACCCGCCAATTTAACAACCTTTTTAAGCAGTTCATCATTATCTGAGTTATTTAATATTTCATTTAAACGTTCTTCTGGTTTTAATATTTTTTCAACATTATTTAATGGGACGCCCATCATCTTAAGACTGTCATCAGGCCCAAAAAGATATTCCGGATATTTACCCCCTAAAAAATCGTAAGCCTGTTTAGAGTCCACTTTAGAATATTTCTGGCCATTCTTAGACCTGTTACCATTAGGATCAGGGACATATCTCAAAAATGAAAGAATCCTGTCTTCTGGATGCAGATAAGAAGTTGTGGCAAAGAATAAATTGTCTTTAGTGTATATGAAATCTCTTGTTCTGGCTCTCATAAGTTTATTTAGTTAATTAAAACATTATAAATATAACCACGTTATCTAGAAAAAATAATTAATTAAAACATCTATTTTAAATTTTGTCTATAAAATTCTTTAAATTAAGTATTTAGCTTTATTCATATTATTAACACGCCAATTATTATATCGGCACTATTTTTTGAATAATTCAGCCTTTACAATGATTTTCAGTTGTTTCTGAATTTAATAAAGAGTATACCTCACATATTAATAAATTCTATCTTTAAAATACTTTTTTGAAAATAAATGAACTAAGTCTTAATAATTTTCAATGCATGTTCAAAACTGGTAATTAGTACAATTTTGATTTTATGTATCTATTTTTATTTTAAATCGTATAATAATAACTAAATTTAGTACTATAATAACGTTTATATGTTTGATTACAATATTAATCATAAATAATAAAAGAGGTGATAAATAATGCAACCTGAAACAATTGGAACACAATCTATGTGTTTAACTTGTTTAGTTTGTAGATTCTGCCCAACATGGCAATACAAAGTACCATTAGGCGTAATTGCTGTTGTAGCTAAAAGCAGTTACCACTAATATTATAAATTTTAGTTTTTTGGGATGAAAGTATCCATTATTTAATAGAGGCAGAATATGAATAAAATATTTCCTACATTGAAAAAGGATTATGCATTACATTTGGGGCCAAAGCAGAGTTTTATTTACCCATTTGCATTTGGAAGTAATAATACTGTTTATTTAATAAATACAGATGCTGCAAAAATACTTGAAACATGTAATGGCAATATAAGTTTAGATGAAATTGTTAAAAAATTTGTTAATAATCCTAATGACTATGCTTTTTTGTTTAAAACATTCAAATTGTATTTAGAGAATTCCAGTTTTGTTGAACTATTCGACCAACCTACATCAACTAATTTTAGAGTAACTGGAAACTGGAATTTTCCAACACCTACTCACGTTTCAATTGAGCTTACTTACCACTGTAATTTTTCATGCAAACACTGCTATTCTGAAAGTAGCCCAAATAAAGAGCAATTATGGGATAAAAAAAAGCTATTTGAAGTTATAACAGATTTAGCACGTTCTGGGATCCGAATAATTGAATTAACTGGCGGTGAACCTTTAACTCATCCGGATTTTCTTTCAATATTAAAACTTTGTTCACAGTTTTTCCCATTAATAGGAGTCAATACAAATGGATATTTATTGAATAAAGATCACATTAAACCATTCTCTAAACTCAAAAATAGATTATTTTTTCAAATAAGTCTAGAAGGAGATAACCCAAGATACGTTGATACTTTTTGTGATAAACAAGGGGCATTTGAGAATTCCAAAAGAGCAATTCAAATTTTAAGTAAAGAAGGGTTTATCACCAGGGCTGCTATGACAGTGACACCTCAAAACCTAAATCAAGTTCGAAACACTGCCAAATTAGCTAAAACGCTAGGAGCGACAAAATTTATAATAGCAACAGTAGTTCCCATGGGACGTGGCCAATCAAATGATTTAATCTTTTCTTCAGGAAAACTTTCAGAATTACTTAATGAAGCAGATATGCTTAAAAAAGAATTTGGAGATTTTGTATTTGATGCTCCCGAAGCTCTTACTAAACAAATACATGAAGATGAACACTTAAATTGCGGAGCAGGTAGCAGATCAATATGTATTACTCCTAATGGCAATGTAAAAATGTGTCCAATGTCCAATCCAAATGATCTATATTTAGGTAATGTTTACAGTGAAGATTTAAATACAATATTCTCAAGGAGCTTACCACTAATTATGCCCGAAGTGGAAGATCCTAGACCAGAAATATGCGGCTTATGTGAAAATATCGATTATTGTGGACACTGTCTAGCTCGAGGAATACAAAAATATCATGAAATAGGAAACTCTTGCCCATGGGGAAAAACCAAGAAAGTATCTTCAATGTTGAAGGAGGCTCAAAAGATTGTCAGACACAGTTATGAGCTTGAATAATGTCCATAAGATTTATGGGGACTTCAAAGCCCTAAATGGAATTTCACTCAAAGTCAAGAAGGGACAGATATTTGGATATCTTGGCCCTAATGGTTCAGGGAAAACTACCACTATAAAACTAATTTTAGGTCTTATTAAACCATCTTCAGGAGATGTCAGAGTATTAGAACAAAATCCATACATTAATAACAATAATGTAATGCAGATGAGAAATCTCGTGGGGGCCATGCTAGAAATAGATGGACTATATGAAAAATTAACAGGGCTACAGAATATCCTTTTTTGGGCCAACCTGCACAATATGAATAATCAAAGAGCAAGAAAATCTGCAAACGAGGTAATTGGCGCTATGAACCTATCTAAATGGGCTAATGTCCAAGTTGAAAAATATTCACATGGTATGCGCAAAAGGTTAGCTTTTGCAAGAGCTTTAGTATCCGATCCTCAAATTTTAATATTAGATGAACCAACTTCTGGAGTTGATCCAGAATCACGGTATTTAATTAGAGAAATGATGAAAGAGTTAGCACAAAATGATAAAACTATCTTTTTTTCTTCTCACGACTTAGATGAAGTGCAAAAAACCTGCTCAAACATTGCCATATTAAATAAAGGAGAAGTGATCTCATATGGTGCTTTGAATGATATTCTTAGCACATTTGGAGCACGTAAACTGCAGGTACGTCTGATATCTGTAGAAGATACCCAAATATTCGCCAAAAAATTGCAAAATTTTGGATATAATATTAAAATAGATGGCCAGGTAATTTCTTTTTATCCAAAAAAAGACTTGAACATTTTTGAAATAATAAATCCTCAAAAAATAGTTGATACTTGGAAATCTGAATCTTCCCTTGAAGAAGCTTATTTAAATTTGGTTGCAGATAATAACAGGTGAAAAAATGAATCTACAATTAATAACAATTATCTTAAAGGAAATAACTGAAGTTTTAGAGCGTAAAAATTATTGGGGAGGATTAATTGTATATTCTGTCTTTTTTTCATGCATAGGAGTTTATCTTTTTTATTCTATTATTAATCAATCACCAATTCAAGACTCAAATGTTATAAAAAACTTTGGTTTAGAAATATTTTTGATCATATTACCTGCATTTGCAATGTGGTTGTTTAATGAACAATTTGTTAAAGAGAAATTTGCTGATGAAAAATTGTTTAGAAAATTTGAAACAATATTAACCACCCCTGTTAAATTAACTACTGTTTGGGCAGGCAAAATAGTTGCAATTTTTTTACTTAGTTATCCTTTAGCTATACTCACTATACTTACTTTTTCTTTGATATGGATGATTTTAGGCGACTCAAGTTCAATTCTCATTCCATCAACAGCCTCATGGGTAATGATAATCTTTGTTGCTCCGATCACTCCCATAATTTATGTAGCATTCACAGGTTGGGCTATTTTAAGATTCGTTAGTTGGCAAAGAATAATGGAATTGCTATTTTTCATAGCAATTGCAGCATTCATAGGCATATTCTTTATATCACGCAGCTTTTTGACGCCCACAACCACAGAACCTATAACCAATTGGTGGACAGTAATTTTTAGCATTACAGTATCCATTGTATTATTTACATTAATCTTTTATTTGATGTCACATCTTGATAAAGAAAGAATTATGTTCAACTAGAACTATGAAAAAATATAATATAAAGGCAATAATATGTACCAAAAATCATTTTTAAATAACGTATATGAAGGTAAGAATAACTGGTGGCGGTATTTAATCGTATTTATCTCTTTACCATTAATAACAATCATATTAACTTTAATTTTTATATTTATTATAAATTTTAATTTTGATATAATTTCAAATCAGTTATTTACATTTGTATTGTTAATTATCAGTTCTACAGTTTCATTTTTAGTTTTTTATGTTTTAATAAGATTTATTCATCACAAAAAACTCATATCGTTTATCAGCACATATTCCAAAATAAATTGGATAAAAATTATAAAAGGTGCGATTCTTTGGTTGTTAATTCTATGTATTTTTACCACTTTGTCATTACTCTTGTATCCAACAACATATAATCTATCTTTTGATTTAAATGCATTTGGAAACTTGTTAATCTTAAGTTTAATTGCATTTATTATACGAGCTTCTTTTGAAGAAATATTTTTTCGTGGATATTTAATGCAAGGAATGAAATTGCTGTCAAAAAAACCAATTGTAGCCCTTTTAGTTACATCAATTTTATTTGGGATTTTTCATTTTTTTAATACAAATAATATAAATATGGGCATTTGTCTAGTTTTGGATTCATTTATTTTCGGAATGATGGTAGGTATAATAACTTTAAGAGAAAATAGAATTGAAACAGCGGTAGGTGTTCATATTTCAAATAATGTATTTACAACAGCTATAATCAACACTCCTACTGCAAGTTTTGGTAATTTACCATCCATATTTACAGCTCAATTAAATCCATATATAGGTTTATTAATGACTGTTATGACATCTTTAACTTTAATAATGATTTTATTTTGGAATAGGAAGGAAACTTTTTACAATATTTTCCATATAGAACAAAAAGGCATTATTAACAAAGTTAAACCCAAAAATTAGTAAATATACTTTCATTTTTGCCGTAGATACAAGATTATAATTTTTTTTCTAAGTCATATATTAAATATAATTATAATTTCTAAAATGAAATAGTGTAAATACTTTCGATAGTCTATTTATAAATAATAAATACTTCGAATATTTTTCAATGAATTTAGAAATTAACTGAATTAATACAATTTAAGCTATGATAATCTCAAGACTAAAACCTCAAGAAAACCTTAAAAAAGGCATTATTAACATATCCAAGCAGAATAGAATCAAATCAGGTATTATAATCTGCATGGTCGGCAGTTTAAATTCAGCCACATTAAGAATGGCAAATGGTAATTATAAGACATTTGAAGGGCCATTTGAGATTGTATCAGCTGAAGGTACCATTTCAGCAGACGGCGTCCATGTACACATATCAATTTCAAATGCAGAAGGTCATGTATTTGGAGGCCATTTAGGTGACGGCTGCATAATCAATACCACTGCAGAAATTGGTATCTTAAAATCAGATAAAATTTTTAGAAGAGTATTTGACCCAGAAACAGGTTATAAAGAGTTAATTATTGATGATTAAACATAATGATGATTATAATAAAAGATAAAGTGAAATCATGAAATATAAAAAGTTAGAAGAAGGATTAATTTATGATGGTAGCCCCATTCAACCATTTTGGGCGTTTACAGAACATAAAGTTAAAGGATCCAGTATTGTAGCATGGATAGGACCCCTAAATATAGAACCAGAAGAACTCATAGACTATGAAGATGTGGGCCTTGAAATAAAAGCTGACAAAATGATGCACTTTATAGTAGAACATTTTGACCGCCAGCCTGCAGACCTGAAGACATGTTACCACAGACAGAGGATACTTGTAATGATAGTTAAAGATATTTTAAGTGAATTAGGTATTAATACAACCCGTGAAGGTGATGACATCTATTTTGAAAACAAAAAACTCAGTATTTCCATAGCAACATGCTCCAACAGCAGCATGAAAATACATTTCGGGATGAATGTTATAAATAAAGGTACTCCTAATGATGTAAAAACCATAGGGCTTTACGAATGCCTGGAAGACATGGATGATAAAAAAATAGATGGCATAATTGATAAAATATGCGAAAGTTATATTAATGAAATTGAATCTATTGAAGAAGATATCACAAAAACCAGAGTATTTTAACCAATACATTTAATGCTCTTAAACTATAAAATTAAATTTGTAATCTAGTATTTAATGAAATAAATAATTATAAAGTAATATTACTTAATTTAAAGTATTACGAGGATATATAATGAAAATAGAGATAAATGGAATACACGCTAACTTAAGATTCTCATCAGCACACATGATCCCTTTACACGAATCATGCGGCGGAATACACGGACATTCTTACATCGTCGATCTAACTGTGGAAGGAGAAAGAAGTGGAGAATTCGGATTTGTGGTTGATTTTAAACAGGCAAAAAAAATTGTGAGAGAGATTTGCTCAAAATTTGATCATAAGGTTTTAATTCCATGCAACAGCGATGTTATTGAATTTACACATAAAGATGACAAATCTGTAGAATTTAAAATAGGTGAAAAAGAATACAAACTTCCTCTGGAAGATTGTTGCCTTTTAGAACTCAAATCAACCTCTGCAGAAGATCTGGCGGAATACTTTGCCGAAGAAACATTTAAATACTTAAAGGCATCAAATAATAGTGTCTCAAGTGTTCAAATTTGTGTAAACGAAGGCATTGGACAAGGTGCCTACTTCCAAACATGTGAATGACTGCATAACTAATGTGGTGACCATAAATGAAAGCCCATATAAATGAGATTTTCTCAAGCATTCAGGGTGAAGGCAAACTAATTGGAAGAAGGCAAATTTTTGTAAGATTTTCTGGATGTAATCTTCACTGTAATTACTGTGATACCCCCCAAGGCTTAGATCCTACAAGTGGATCCTCTTTTTCAGAAGAACAACTTTTTAATTCTGTAACTAATTTAATGACTCCTGATTTTCATTCTATTTCTTTAACAGGCGGAGAGCCATTACTGCATGCAGACTTTATAAGATCATTTTTAGAAAAATATGATTTTGACTGCCTGCTTGAAACCAATGGTTCATTACCAAATGAAATGGAGAAAATAGCAGAGTTAATTAAATATGCTTCTTTAGATATTAAATTACCGGAGCATCGTTCAACTTCTAATTGGGATAACCTATTTAAAGATGAATTAAAATCACTAAATCTATTAATAGATAATAAAACAAATATATATTGTAAGATAGTTATACTGCCCTCTACAAAAGTTGATGCAATAGAACTGATAGCTTCAAAGATACTTGATGAAATTTCAGATGCTTCCAAGTTATCAATGGTTATTCAACCTGCATATCCACTCAATTACTGGATAGCGAACAATGCAAAGTTATTTGAATTCTCTGAAGTGGTAGGAAACTATTTAGATGTATTAACAATACCTCAAGTTCATAAACTTCTGAAAGTACGTTAAGGTGTTTAAAAATGGAAATGGAAACAAAAGTCACAGTAAATGATGCAATGACATCAAATGTAGTCACCGTAAGCTCCGAAAACAGCGCTGCAGATGCTGCCTATTTAATGAGCCAAAATGAAGTGGGTTGTTTAATAGTAAAAAACAACAACGAACCAGAAGGAATAGTTACAGAAACAGATATCATCAACAAAGTTGTTGCTCATGATATCAAAGCCAGTGAGATATCCGTCGATGCAATAATGACCAAAAACCTTATAAAAATCGATCCTGGAAGAGAATTAAATGAAGCTGCTCGATTTATGTCAAAAATGAATATTAGGCGGTTAGCTGTGGTAAAAGAAGGAGTTCTTAAAGGCATATTAACTGCAAAAGACATAATGGCCGTTTCTCCAGAACTGACTGAAATTCTTGTTGAAAATGCAAGAATGGAAAATCAAAAAAATCAAATAGGTCATGAAAATATAAATCCGCCTGTACCTGGAGTTTGTGAGGCATGTGGAAACTTTATGGATGATTTAGACGAAATTGATGGAAAATTTGTCTGTGAAGACTGTAAAGAAGATTTAGAAGGTGATTTAATTTGAACAATGTTGGAGATGTTATGACACCTAATCCTGTCACAGTTTCTGTAAATACGAGTGTAACTAAGGTTAGATCTATATTAAGAGATGAAAGCTTTAGATGTGTTCCTGTAGTTTCTGGAAAGCATTTAGAAGGAACAATAACTCGTGGAGACATGATGCGCATCTCTGCAACAAAATCAAATATTGAAGCCCGCGGGATTATGGAACACCCCAAGGTCATTACAACACCAGAAGTAGATATTAACGAAATTGGAAAACAAATAATAAATGCAGATATTATTCAGGCACCTGTTGTTAAATCAGAAGATGATATGACTGTTGTAGGAATGGTAAGTGTAGCTGATATTCTTGAGAATTTAGTAGATAGAGAAGTAAAGCCTAAAAAGCGGAATGTAGGCGAATCAACAACACGAAACGTTGTTACATGCAACTATGATGATCCTTTATCAAAAGTATGGGATAAAATGGACGATACCGGATATTCTGGACTCCCCGTACTTAAAAAGAAAAAAATAATAGGCATGATAACCAGAAAAGATATTATAAATTCTGGCCATGTAAGACTTTCCAAAGAGGGAGGAGTTAAAAAGCCTACAAAGGTAGAAAGTGTTATGAAAACCCCCCCATTAGTCATCACCGAAGATAAGGACATTAAAGAGGCTGCAAAATTGATGATTAAATATAATATTGGAAGATTACCTGTAGTTGATCATCCAGTGCACATTAAAAAAGAACCCGAAAGAGTAAGAGAAGCAGAACTTGTTGGAATAATAACAAGGGAAGATGTTTTGGGGTCGTATATAAATTGATTTTAAAATATTATTTACATGACTTAAATAATTCAAATTTATTTTTAGAGATTACTTCAGGTTTAGTTTCATATGAGGTGTACTCATGAGAAGAAAAGAACTAATAAATATAGTAAAATCTAGAGAAAGAGCTCCATTGGAGTTTGAAACCCATATAACAGAACACGAAGGCGATATTATGAGCATCGCCAAAAGAGAAGTAGTAACAGTACCTCAAAGTGCTACAATCAAAGAATCCGCAGAAATAATGGTAAAAAACAAATTTAGAAGGCTCCCAATTACAGACCCAGGGACCGGAAAAATCCGTGGAATTGTGACAGCCATGGACATACTTGACTTTTTAGGTGGTGGAGACAAGTATCAAATTTTAGAAAAAAAACACGACGGTAATTTTTTATCCGCCATAAATGATCCTGTAAGAGAAATTATGACAAGTAATGTAGAGGTTTTAAGTCATAAAAGTTCCATTGGTGATGCAGTTTCAAAAATGCTGAAAAAAGAAGTCGGTGCATTCCCAATAATAGATTCAGATGAAAAAATTGTAGGAATAATCTCTGAAAGAGATTTTGTATTTCTCCTCTCAGGAGTCTTAACTGATGAAATTGTGGAAGATTTCATGACAACATCACTTATAACAACTACTCCTGGAACCCGAATTGAAGGGGCATCTAAAATTATGGTTAGAAATAAACTTAGAAGGATCCCTGTAATTGGAGAAGAACGAAAAACACCTCACCCTGAAAATGATAAGCTTGTTGGAATTGTTACTTCAACAGATATCTTAAAATTCTTAGGTAATAATACTGCATTTGAAAAATTAGTCACAAATGATGCTGAAGAAATCCTGAATACCACGCTTTCAGACATTATGATTAATGACGTGGTCACCACCAATTCCCAAACACGATTAGGCGAAATATGTAGTATAATGGAGACTAAAGGTATTGGAGGGCTCCCCGTAGTTAGAAATAGCGATTTAATTGGTATAATAACAGAAAGCGATATTTTAAGGGTAATAAGCGGATGAAATTCTCGCTGCATTATAAATACAGGATTAATAGCTTCATGGTGGTAAAATGTTAGTAAAAGATGTAATGAATGACGAAGTATTTTTAATTCATGAAACTGAACAGGTAGCCCACGCAAGGAAAATTATGCTAAAACACGGAGTTAGCAGAGTCATAGTTACAGACCGAGATGATAATCCAATTGGAATTGTTACAGAAAAAGATTTAACACGTAAATTAAGAGGAAATGGCCCTACATGGAAAAGGAGGCCCATAGATACAATATCCATCAGAAGAGTTATGAGCAATGGCCTTATAACAATAGATGCCGACAGCGACCTGAAAGAAGCTGTTGAAACTATGCTGAGGGATAAAATAAGTTCAGTTCCAGTTGTAGATGATGAAGGTTTAGCAGGAATTATTACAAAAACGGACCTCATGAAATTTTATGCATCCAAATTCCATAACAAGTGGAAAGTTTCAGATCTTATGACCAAAGATGTAGTAACTGTAAATCAAAACCATACTATAACTCACGTCATAAGCGTTATGAATGAAAATAACATAGATGGACTTGTTGTAATGTTTGATAATGAAATTGCAGGTATTATAACTCCATCCAATATCTCCTTTGCTGAGGTAAATGATCCCGATACAGGAGTAAGTGTTGAAAGGGTCTACTTTGTAAGACAGGGAGTAGAAGGGGAAGAAAAAAGAAAAGCTAGAGACCTATCCATGTTAACTGCAGAAGATATAATGACCGAAGATGTTGTTAAAATCAGCAAAGATATAGATGCATCAGAGGCTGCCCAATTGATGTGTAACAACTATATAAGTCATCTTCCTGTTGTTGAAGACGATTCTCTTGTTGGAATAATTACAAAAACAGATATTATTAAAGGAATTCAGTAAAAAAGCTTAAATTTGGTTATATATTTGTAAAGCGGAGTGAATAGTATGCACATAAAAGATATAATGAGTTCCAAAGTTGTTGTAGTAGATAAAGATCAGAACCTTAATGATGCATTAAAACTCATGAAAAAACATAAAATTTCACGGCTGCCTGTCATAAACACCAACAACGACCATGAAAGAGAATTAGTAGGAATTATAACTGAAAAAGATATTGCATTACGGCTTGGTTCATCCAGATATGGTAATATGCCCCCTTCACATTTCCATGTATCCACAGTTATGACTCCAGATCCTATAACTTTAAATGCGGCTGAAAATCTGGGAAAAGCTGCCAAAATAATGATTGAAAACAAAATTGGCGGAATACCCATTGTAGAGGACGGAGAAATCATAGGTATCATTACAAAAACTGACTTCATTAAAACATGCCAGGGAATACCTTATAATAAGACTTACATAAAAGACAGGATGCAAACTGATGTAATGACTGTAAATCCAGGAGATAGGCTGGTTCATGCAAGAAGAATATTAATTGATGAGGATATTGGAAGGCTACCCGTAATGAACGGCGATGAAATTGAAGGAATTCTAACTGCTAAAGACATAGCAGATTCAATGATATCCTTTAGAAAAATTGTCCCTGACAAGTATCAGGCTGCAAGGATAAGAAATCTCATTGTAGAAGATATAATGACTCAGAATGTAAGGACAATCAACGAAGAAAAAACAATAGCTGATGCTTCAACCTTTATGATAGATGAAGACTTCAGCGGAGTACCTGTTACAAGCGACACCGGAGAAATTACAGGTATGATCACTAAAACCGACCTTATGAACTTCATTGCAGAATTAGAGGAGGTTTACTGAATTTTACCCGAAGTCAAATGCCCCAGCTGCAATAAAAATATGAACATAGATTGGAGGAGGAATAACTCCCTCACCCACTTTTTTTTTCATTGTTCTACCTGTGATCTAGAATCTAAAGTTGTTATAGAAAATTTTTTAGATAAAAAACTTCACGAGATCCTGCACGTGAAAGCAGAGAAACTAGATCATGCAATTAAAACAGGCATTATTAAATTTTTTGAATTCCATGGATTTCCCGCCATGCAGTTTAAAAAAGACGTTGGCGTAATGGAAACAGGAACTGTAATTTATTTTAGGAATAAAATCGAAGTAATAAGAGGCTTTCCCAAAATAAGAAGAACATTAATGCTTTCACCAACTCTTAAAAATCATTTCAAGGATAAAATCGCTCTTGAAGAAAAAATGAATGGATACAACGTACGTATAGCATCAATAGGCGACGAAATAATTGCTATAACAAGGCGGGGGTATGTATGCCCATATACTACAAAAAAAGCGTTAGAAATTATGGACTTAAAAGATTTCTTTAACGACAATCCAGATCTAGTTATATGTGGAGAAATGCTTGGTACTGAAAATCCATACGTGGCCCATTATTACGAAGAAGTTGGAGATATAGGGTTTAGAGTATTTGATATACGCAAAAAAGTCTCAAATGAGCCAATGTCCATTAAAGAAAAAACAGAATTACTTGAAAAGTATGGTTTACCTATTGTACGGCTTATTGGAATATATGAAGTTAATGAGGCACTATCTATCATTAAAAAAGTGATTAAAGAAATAGGAAGTGTCGGCAGAGAGGGAATTGTAATTAAAGACCCTTCTATGGAAATTCCGCCCTTAAAATATACTTCTTCAGAGGCACATGACGATGAACTCCGTTATGCATTCACCTATCCATTTGACTTTGGAAGAGATTTTTTCTTTAGTAGAGTGATAAGAGAAGGTTTTCAGGCATTTGAAATGAAAGAAAACAAAGAAGAACTTGAAAAAAGAGCACATAGGCTTGGAGAAGCAATTTTATACCCAATGATAGATACAATTAAAAATGTGGCCTCTGGAAATACTGCAGGTGAAAATTTAATAATTGATGTAGCTAACGCTGAAGAGGCTGAAGATTTTCTGCATTATCTTCATGATCTTGGAGTATTTGCAGTTCTGATTAAATTTGAAGGTAATAAAGCCGTAATAAGGAAAATACATCAATCTACAACAGATAAAATTACCAACTATATAAATGGAGGTCTTTACTGAATTCAGTTCCATCAAACACTTTAAAAGCTTAAATTTAATCTCATAATTGTCATTTTAATATAAACTAAAGCCAGTGTTTAATTTAAGGCTCTATAAACCACTAATTTTGAAACTAAAACATATTTTACATTTTTTATCACAGACTAATTAACCCTATTTTTGATAAATCAGGATAAAAATTAGTTTTTAACGATTTGTGCCTATGCACGTTTAATATTTTTATTATACATATATCAAATTAAAAAAGGCATTATTTCTTACATAATATCAAAATTAGATTTTAAATCTACTTTTTCAGCGCTAAAGACCCATTTTACAATTTTGACTTATAAAAAACCCATTATTATTTAAATTAGTAATAATAAAGTTAATTAAAATAATAAATGACTGATATTTTCGAGAAACATCTCACCCATTAGGTCAGAATATATCAAATTTTTGGTTAAATTTATTTAAATTAGGTCGTATTATATGAAAAGCAAGATTATAAATTTTATTATTGGAATACTATCCCTCTTATTACTATTTTCAATAATAGCATCTGATTTATCAACCCAAATAGAAGAATCTAAATTACAGAATATAGTTGATTTAAATAAAGTTTCTAAATTAAATTCCACAAATGAAAATGCAGAACTTGGCTCAAATGATACCTTCAATGATACTGGATGTTGTTCCGTTTTAGTTCATGTAAGGCCAGGCCGTGATGTACTTTCCTACAGAAGAGATTCAGTTAATTTTGCAAATATACTGATTGATAAAATAAATTTCAACGGTCAAACTGCAATTAAAGAGTATAAAACCCAACGAGGATATTTCACCCATACCATAATTACTCAAAATGGATGGATAATTGGTATTGGAGGAAAAGATGACCCTGATACAACTAAACGCCTAGAGCAACTTGCAAGTGATATAATTTCAAAGGGTTATATTGAAAAGGGAGATATGAACATGGCAAATACCATTATAGAACGAAATGGATGGGGACATTTCCTAATAAAATCACCTGATGACAGTGTGGGAATAACTGCATGTGATTACAGGGTTCATAAAAGCATAATCAAACTATTCAAAATGAAAAATGGAGATTACATCAAAGTACCCAATAACCCCAGATATTACGGCAAAGGTAAATTCAACAGGTTCAGCAGTGATCCCGGCAAGGCAGCAATAAAAATAATAGGTAATGATATCTATGGACAATCTCGTCGAGACGTCATTACTTACGATTATAATTCTGCAAAAATCAATATTTGGGCTTCTTTCGATGGAGGAGCATTTTTAGGAGGTCCCAGAGGAAATCCAGATGACATTCAATACATGGGAACTAAAATAAATGGTAATGACTTACCAGTGATTCCAGGCAAAAGATTCCTTGGAGAAGAGGATTTAAACATTAAGCCCAATATTAATTCAGTATTCAGTAATCAAAAGATAGCTTCTTCACTTAACAACATTAATGTAAAGGATTCTTTAGCTCAATTTAACGTTTAATTCATTTATTTTATAATTTTTTAAATTTTAAGCAAGCCTCATACTCACTTTGTAAGTTTGGAGGCAGCGTGGATGGGCAAATACAAACTTTTAGTATTTATAATCTGTTTTAGCATTATTGGAATAGCCGGAACCTTATATGTATTAACTAATATCAGTAACTCCAACAGTACAGTTATTGGTTCAGATAATAGAGGTTATGTTACAAAAGAGGTTTATGCATCAAATAACCCAAATCAACCTAAAATAGCCGTAATTACAGGCATACATCCCCGTGAAAAAATAGCAATATCCCCCATAGAATCTTTAATCAAAAATTATGCATCAAAACATGACATCGAAATAACCGACTACATCATACATGTTTTAGACAATCCAGATAAATTTACCGCAGAAAAAATAACGGTAAATGGCTTGCAGCACAGTATATCATCCCAAATATTAAAAAATCAGATTATAAACTTGTAATTATCTTCCACGCCCACGGGCAGGGTTATGGAGATGGTTTTTATATTGCAACACCATCTAGGGATAACAGATCAGTAGCACTCGCCAAAAATGTTAAAAAAACGCTGCCTTCATTTAATTATTATCAGTCCCCAAAAATACACCATATAAAGCGGCCTCCGTAATACGAGTTTCAAATCCTATTGCAAATGAAGGTTACCCCACACTTGTCTATGAAATTCCAGAACAAAATACCACTGAAAATGCTACTGAAATGACAAACTCCTTGATTCATGTACCAATAATTTAAATGCATGATAAACGTTTATTGCCTTGATTATATTAAATAAGAAGTACAAATATATCAAAAATATTCTTTTATATCCTATTCGCATAATTTGTGTATCTATTTTTAAACCCTATAAAAGTAAAAAAAATGGACTATTTTTATTTAAATATAATGACCACACAAATCAAAGTATCACATAGATACTGTAAATTATAAAAAAATAATTTCCAATTTTCACTAAAAAAAAGTGAAAATCCTGTAAATTAATAAAAAAAAA